>JAKSDB010000173.1 GCA_022360415.1 Chlorobiales bacterium | reverse complement strand
CTGTGAATTTTCTTCACCTGACAAAACAGCCGCAGAAAATGCCGCCAGTGAGTTTGCAGAAGCAATCAGGCCCCGGATTACACCTGAAACCTGCCTTCTTCTTGGACCCGCTCCAGCCTGTATTGCGCGTATCAGGGGACGTTTTCGCTACCAGGTACTGATGAAACTGCCCGGCAAAAAAATCTCCGCCGACTTTCTTAAAAAGCAGCAATACTCACTGTTGAACCGGTACAAAACGAATAACCTCTCGATGACGATAGATGTCGATCCCCAGAGTATGATGTAGGGAATTGTTGAACTGTTGATTTGCAGGGGCGGTCCCCTTTGTCTGCCCGAACGCTTTTGCATGCAAAAGCATGTATGGAAATGGGAAGGATGATGACCCGATTCAAAACAAAATCAAAATACAAGACACCACATAACATACAACTAACCCTGTGCGTTCTCATTGCGGATTGCGTATATTGTTAAAGTTTTTCCAATATCTCACGCTTTTTTTATGGCTGATTTCGAATGGTCCTCCGAACACATAAGAAAGCATCCGTTTAAAACGGCGGGTATAGTCGTTTTTCTGGCAGGCCGCTATCTTTTTGCAGCCTTTTTCCTCTATGGCTTCTGGCACAAGCTCGTAAAAGGATGGCTCTGGACTGATGTCATGCATAGACATTTTACAGAAAGACTTGGCGAACTTGCTCCCTGCTCATTTCAAGCTCAATATCTCGAAAATTTCGCAATTCCCCTTGCAATGCCCATCGCCTGGATCGTTACTGTCGGAGAGCTTATAATCGGCATCTGTCTCCTGCTGGGGCTGGCTGTCCGCATAAACGCCGCGTTCGCTCTCTTTCTTGTCCTGAATTTTGCTGCCGGAGGATATTATAATCTTACATTACCGCCATTTATGGTTTTCTCGGTGCTCATGATGGTGTTTCCTTCCGGGCACTGGTTAGGTCTTGACAGAAAACTTCATGAAAAGCACCCTGCCTCTCTCTGGTTCCGCTGAAACAGGAGAAACTATATTCGATTACTAACCGGATTTTGAATATTCCCGATCCATGGAATAATTCATAGTGTCCAGCTTGGCAGCAGACCTATCCAGGAATTCGTCGCTAATGATAATCGGGCTAATTCTTTAAATCATTTATGGCTCTCAAACCAACGATCAAGGCAACAATTCTGCTGCTTCTGTTTCCGCTGTTTGGCTCTGTTTATGCTGCCGGCATGCCTGTTTCGCTCGTCAAGGGCGACTCGGTATTCTTTGCCATGAATTACGAGGCAGCCGATTCTCTTTATACGTCGATCCTCGAAAAAGACCCCGAAAACGCTGATGTGCATTGGAGGCTTGCTCGCCTGTATGTCAGCATGGGAGAAGCTCTCCCTCCGGAAAACGCTGAAGAACGCCAGCCGTATTATGAAAAAGCAGTCCGGCATGCCGAGGCGTGTGTCGTGAGTGATGAAAACCAACCCGACGGGCATACCTGGCTTGCCGCGTCAATGGGTGTTCTTGCTGACAACATCGGTCCGAGAGAAAAAATAATCCGGGCCAATATTATCAAAAGCGAGCTTCTGCGCGCACTCGAGCTGAATCCCGAAGATGATGTCGCTCTATCTATCCTTGGATCGTTCAACCGTGAAATCGCCGATATGGGATGGCTGGAGAAAGTCTTCGCGAAAACATTTCTTGGAAAACTGCCCGAAGCAAGCGAGGAAGAGGCAGAAAGGCTGCTGAAAAAGGCTGTTGCCATAAATCCTCTTGTTATCCGCCACTATCACGAGCTCGGAAAGCTGTATCGGGACATGAAGCGTTACCCTGAAGCTGTTCAGGTGCTTCAAGAAGCATTGACCAAACCGGTGCTGATGAAAAGCGACGAACGAAGGCTGCAAAACATCCGCATCCTGATCAAAAAACTCTCGAAAAAGATTGATTAGATGATTGGTATTATATGAAAGCCGGTTAGCTTGATAGGATAGGTTTTTCGAATTCCTACTCGTACTCAGCGTAGCGGTACTCGTAATCGAAAATACACAGTAATCTGAATTCAGAATCCAGGAGCCAGAAGTCGAGGATTGTTGATCTGTTTGTAGGGGCAGGCCCGTGTGCCTGCCCGCGCGGAGCAATGAGTTTTTCTTTAGATAGTAAAGGCCCAAACAGGGCACCTCTACAAATGAGGAATTTTGTTCAAGATCGAGGAGTGTTCACAAACCGAAGCGGAGAAAAAATCAGTACTATTTAGGGCACCTCTATAAATTGTCGCGAGCGCCTTGAGTACGAGGCGATCGGGGCGCAGAAACCGGAGTGTACACGTAGTACATGAGGATTTCGAGCACCGATCAACGAAGTAATCATGGTGCGCAGCAAATTTATAGAGGTGCCCTTAAAAGTTGACTTTCAGGCCAAACAATACATTATGACTTGAAATATCAATCTCTATATCGTCATCAGCTTCCTTAAAACTTGCGTCCTGCGTGGAAAAATAACGATACATCGCGTTGAGCGTCACAGACTGAGAAACCTTTACGCCCAGGCCGGCACCCACCTGATAGGCAAGCACAATATCGTCTTCACTGAATTCAGCAGCATCATCCTCATATTCCACATTTGCGGCACCGACTCCTGCACTCAGGATGGGGACAATCGAGCTGTTACCGATCTCGCAATAGTAATAGCCGTTTGCAAGCAGGGAAAGAATGGAAAGATCACCCTCGGCGACTATTCCGCCGGGCTCGAATGTGTCAAAATCGTTTTTCTGGTAACCGATTTCTCCTTCAAGCCTCACACAACCAAGATCCAAACCGTGAGCGTAGCTGTACGCCTCGCCATCATCGTAGCTCAGATCACCGCTTTTTGAACCTTTTAGACTTGAATCATTCAAATACGCCAGACCAACAGTCAGTCCTGCGTAAGGGGAACCTGCGAGAGCAGGCAGAGAAGAGAAAAGAACAACGGTAAGACATAAAAACCCACACAAATGCTTCCTTGTCATTTGGCCTCCCGGGTAATAAAGTATACATGCCAGCAGCTTTAGACAGCCAGCAGCAAACATGTATATACGTTACTCCGTTCATAGTGCAACCGTGTATACGCGACCTATATTAAGAAAAGGTACCATGTTTTTTTGTTATATCCATGGGAATTTTTACAAAAAAACATTCATTCGATCTCCAGCATACCCGTGAGACCGTGAACGGCAAGGTGATAACTGTTTGCTCCGAATCCACTTATCACGCCGCTGCAGACCTCGGAAATCACAGATGTTCGACGGAATTCTTCCCGTGCATAGATATTGGAAAGATGAACCTCGATGACGGGGATACTGATCGCACTGATTGCGTCTCTCAACGCAATCGAATAGTGGGTAAGCGCCCCTGCATTGAGTATAACTCCGCTATAGCCTCCATGGTCTTCGCAATGAAAGAGCTTTTCCAGCAGTTCACCTTCTTCTTCAGACTGGAAAAAATCCAATGAAACACCCGTAAATGCATCCGCAAGCTCCTTGTTGATATCATCAAGCGTACGGTTGCCGTATATTTCAGGCTCACGTTTGCCGAGCCTCGACAGGTTGGGGCCGTTCATCACAAGAATAGAAACAATATCCATAGTCAGTTCCGTACAGGGTCTTCGTTGCAGGTTTATATACTCGACCAGCTCTGGGCAGCTCTATTAATTTGCTGCGCACCATGATTACTTCGTTGATCGGTGCTCGAAATCCTCATGTACTACGTGTACACTCCGGTTTCTGTGCTCCGTTCGCCTCGTAGCGCTCGCGACAATTTATAGAGGTGCCTTTCATTACTCGTCACGTGCCACACCGAGAAAACGAAGCAGCATGAGAAACAGGTTGATAAAATCAAGATAAAGCGCGAGAGCGCCCATTACCGAGACCTTCGCTTCAGATTCTCCATCGGTAACTTTTGATGCCATCTCTTTGATGCGCTGGGCGTCATATGCGGTCAAACCGGTAAAAAGCAGAACCCCTATAACGCTGATTCCCAGATCAAGCAACGGGCTCTTCATGAACATGTTGACCAG
>JAKSDB010000445.1 GCA_022360415.1 Chlorobiales bacterium | reverse complement strand
GTTTCGGGGAGTAGTGATCGTACATTGAGGTTATGGGATGCGGAAAATGGCAGATCAATAGGTCGGCCTCTTGCAGGACATAGAGGTCGTATATCTCAAGTTACTTTCAGTCCCGACGGTATGCTTATCGTTTCGGGGAGTAGTGATCGTACACTGATGTTATGGGATGCGGAAAATGGCAGATCAATAGGTCAGCCTCTTGCAGGACACAGAGGTCGTATATCTCAAGTTACTTTCAGTCCTGATGGCAAGCGTATCGTTTCGGGGAGTTGGGATGGTACACTGAGGTTATGGGATGCGGAAAATGGCAGATCAATAGGTCAGCCTCTTGCAGGACACAGAGGTCGTATATCTCAAGTTACTTTCAGTCCCGACGGTATGCTTATCGTTTCGGGGAGTTGGGATGGTACACTGAGGTTATGGGATGCGGAAAATGGCAAATCAATAGGTCAACCTCTTGCAGGGCACAGAAGCAGTATATCCCATATTTTTTTCAGTCCTGATAACAGTCAAGTCATATCCGGCAGTCGTGACGGCGTGGTGCGATTCTGGCCGATAACTCCCAAGGTATTGTGCAAAAAACTTACCCGCAACATGAGCAAAACTGAATGGAAGAAATGGGTTTCTCCTGAGATAGGCTACGTCATACAATGCCCTGATTTACCGGTTCCCGAGAATAACCGCTCTTCAACAGCGCAAATACAAAAATAAAATCAGATAACATGATTGCGACATCTCAAACGGTCCTGATGGCAATTAAAGCTGGTGTCAGGCTTTGTAACGCAGGGCGCAAGGTTTATATCCGGAATACCTTTGACCGTGAGATTACACTTCCGCTGCCGACCGGCCCGACAGGACCTAACCCGGCAGCAGCCCGAAACTTTTTCAAGAACGAGGAAAGAGGTAAGAAGATTTTCAAACGCGAAAAGAACCAGCGTCTCCGGGATTTGCTTGAGAAAGGGAAGCTGGAGACAGACGAAGAAACAGAGCTGCTCCTTATCTATCAGGCCTTCAAGCGCGAGGAAAATCCCGGAGAATCCGGTGTGCTCGAAGACAACGAAACCACGGGGAATGAACTGGTCGCAATTCTGACAATACGCAATTGGCAGGACAAAGAAGTGTCCAATTTTCAGATTATTGCCGGTACACTGGTGAATGTCGCGGTCGACTATTTCGCATATAATCCGGATGCCATTTCGGACAAACATCCTCAAGGACGGGCTCTCAGGCATTTTCTCGAGGCAATAGACGAGATCGATTTTTCAAACAAGGAAATAGGAGACGTCATCGGTGACGTTATGATGGCGGTCATAGATGGCATTTCCTGTACCCCTGAACTTATCAGCAACACCAGGATCGGGAAAGTCCTTGTCGAAAACATCGCCACCTCGCTCTCCAGATCGGCTGAGAAACATCTTTCGAACGATAACATTACTTCTTCGGAACGTTCGGATGGGCGTGACTGGCTGCGGCTGATTGCTTATGCTTTCGTCAAAGGAGGGGCAGATACGGTGTTGACCAATCCTGAATGCGTGCTTGGAGTCGGAGAGAAAGAAGAGGGCGAGGTGGTCAAAGTTGTTTGCGAGTCGATCACAGATCTCGTGTTTGGGGACGATACATTAGATTTCAAACCTCTCCTTTCGGGTAATGGAATTGAAACCGTGGTCAAAAGTTTCCTCGACGGGGTAGCCAGGAATCCGGGATTCATAAAAATAGGTGACGAAGGCATCAAGAACATCCTGGTCGGAATTGCGAATGATCTCTCGCAGTCTGACAAACTGTTCTCCGAGAAAATCTTCCCGGAACTTACCGGTATGATATTGGCCAGAACGGCAGAAAACCTGGATCTGATCTGGACAGAAGGCGCTACCGACCCGCAAAAACATCTACTGATTACCGCTAACCGTGTTCTCATGCAACGTCTTGCAAAGGGCATGGCGGAAGGCATCTGGCCGGCACCCGGTAAGGATGATCTCCTTGCGGTGGCTGAAGCGGTATTCGACGAAGTGCTGGAGAACCGTGACTGGGTTCTCGATGAGATTGACAATGTTCCCACGCTTCAGACTGCCGTTGATGCTGTTCTCGGAGCCTTCGCTAACCAAGAGCGTGGCAAAAGGCTGAGTAAGGATACTGCGATTGTGGCATTGCGTGCAGGCGTCAATGCTGCGGCCTTACACTTGCCACTGCTCAAGAAGCTGGAGGATGAAGGTGACGATCAAGGTAAGACCGCATTAACTGCCGCAATCGATGCAATCTTCGACGGCTTGATTGGCGATGACGTTCCCAAAGAAGCACGTTGGCATCGTGCAAGATCGTCGACACTCAAGATGGCTTTTGAGATCGGCCTGGCCAAGATCGCCAAGGTTGGAGCAGATCAAAAGCACATCGATGCTTTAAGGACGAATGTCGGATTGTTGATTGATGAACAGGTTAGTGTAGAGGAATTTGCAGAAGT
>JAKSDB010000190.1 GCA_022360415.1 Chlorobiales bacterium | reverse complement strand
CAGTTCTGACGACTTGTACCCAAGGAGCTGTTCGACATTCGGGGAAACGTATTCTACTGGCCGGCCGGGAGCGTTGGCCCATCGAAAAACACAGACCGGGCCGCCGATGAAGAGCTTTCTTTCACTCTCAAGATTTTCTTCAGCCTTTTTTTTGTCGGTAATGTCCTGGTGTGAACCTACCATGCGCAGCGGTTTGCCTTTTTTGTTCCATTCGAACACTTTCCCTCGATCCAGCACCCAGACCCAATGGCCGTCCTTATGACGCATTCGGGCTTCACATTCATAGTATTCACTTGTACCGGCAAAATGTTTTTCCAGAGAGGAGTTTGATTTGACAAGGTCGTCAGGATGACAGAGTTTGGCCCACAGGTCGATATTGATCGGCTGGAGATCGGCTATGGTATAGCCTGTAATAGCTGCCCAGCGTTCATTGATGGTCAGTTCTCCGGTTTGAATGTTCCAGTCCCAGTAACCGGCATTGGTGCCTTCAATTACCATGTCGAGCCGCTGGTTTTGCTGCCGGAGTGATACGGTTTCCTGTTTCAACCGTTCAAGTTCTTTTCTTGCGTGCTCCCGTTCAGAGTGGAGTTTTTGCAGTTTTTTATTATCCGGAGCCATTGTGGATGTTTCGTTAAATGTTTTAACGTCCTTGGGGGTTGGGGAGGCGTGATGCAAGTTACTATCAGGTAATACGTATTTTTTTTCAATATACGATATCAGGATTGTTAACAGATATAACTGCGGGAAAGAGGAGAAAAATTATTTTTGGGGAAAAAGATGGTGAAACGGCTGAGTGAAGGCTTGTTCTTTGGTCCTTACTGCATGCCTCTCAACCGCTCGATAATCTCTTTGTGCGGATGGTTGACGAAATCATCTTCGTGTTCAGGCAAAGTAACCAGTTTCGCTACTGTTTCAAGCGTTTTTTCGTCAAGATGCTCGGCGATGTCGAGCATGTGCAGCAGATGGTGTTGCAGTTCGTAATGGATGAACTTCTCGGCACGGTGTTTTTTCATCCTGCCCAGGATATCGGCCATGAGCTGGTTTTCGATATGGCGGGAAACCTCGCTGAAATATTCCAGCGGCAGATCGTTGGCATAACCGGTTGCCTGGTCGACACTCATTTTTTTACAGACACCGGCGGCAATCTGCGGCTTGATGTGCTCGACCATCAACGGGATGACAACGAAATGAGGTATGTACTTGACGATCATGCTGATTGCCTGGTACAGCTCTTCAAGCCCGTCGGTTTTGGAGTTGACCAGGTTTTCGATGTAGGCGATGACTTTTTTCTGCTGTGTCGGGTGGAGTTCGTGCAGCACGTCCGGTACCGGCTGTTTCGTCCATTTCAGTGCATGTTCAAGCTCGTTCATAATCTGGCTCCCAATGCTGACAAATAACCTACAGTTTATCAAAAAAAATTGAAAAGATGAACACTTGCCCGACAGGTTCCCCACAACGAAATTCCCCGGCTTTTTTGTTACATTACGCTTTGAAATTCAGACGGGAAAGGGTTTATGGGCCTGTTTTCCGTAGGGCACCTCTATTTATTGTTCATGAGCGTTTCAAGAGCAAGGCGAACGGAGCCCAGAAGCCCCTTTCTATCCGATCAACGAAGCAATTGAACCGTGGAATAAATAGAGATGCCCCGTATAACAAGCGAGAAACACAATAAACAACAGATGAAGTCCAGAGATATTCGACAGTCCTTTCTTGATTTTTTCGAGCGCAAAAAGCACACCATCGTTCGTTCCGCGCCGGTGATTCCTGCGGAAGACCCGACGCTGCTGTTCACCAATGCGGGGATGAACCAGTTCAAGGATGTCTTTCTTGACAAGGGTTCAAGGCCGTACACCAGGGCTGCCGATACGCAGAAATGTATCCGGGCTTCCGGCAAGCACAATGATCTCGAGGATGTGGGCCGCGATACTTACCATCATACGTTTTTCGAGATGCTCGGCAACTGGTCTTTCGGGGACTATTACAAGAAAGAGGCGATTGTCTGGGCGTGGGAGCTGTTTACAGAGGTATGGAAACTTCCGAAAGAGCGTCTGTACGCAACCGTATACAATGACGACGATGAAAGTCTGGAAATATGGAAAACGCAAACCGACATCGATCCGGACCATGTCATGAAGTTCGGTGAAAAGGACAATTTCTGGGAGATGGGAGAGACCGGCCCCTGCGGCCCCTGCTCGGAAATACATATTGACCTTACCGACGATTTTTCCGGTAAAGACCTTGTGAACGCCGACGATCACCGGGTAATCGAACTCTGGAACCTTGTTTTTATCCAGTACAACCGCAAATCTGACGGTTCACTCGATCCGCTGCCTAAAAAGCATGTCGACACCGGCATGGGTTTTGAAAGAGTTACCGCAGTTCTCCAGGGTAAAAGCTCCAACTACGATACGGATGTTTTTACACCGCTGTTCGAAGCAATAAAAGGGATAACCGGTGTATCCTACCGGTCAACGCTCGACCGGGAACAAGATATCGCTATGCGTGTCATTGCCGATCATGCAAGGACCCTTGCGTTTGCGATTACAGACGGTGCCGTACCGGGTAACGAAGGCAGAGGCTACGTGCTGCGCAGAATCCTGCGCAGGGCGGTACGCTACGCCAGAAAGCTCGACTGTCACCAGCCGATGCTCTACCGGCTTGTCGCTGTTATTGCGGAAACCATGGGGGATGTGTTTCCCGAACTGAAGAAGCAGCAGGATACTGTTCAGAAAATCATTCGCTCGGAAGAGGAGAGTTTCCTCCTGACCCTCGACAGGGGGATCGAGATTTTCGGAGAGATCACCGCAGCGCTCAAGGCAGCGGAAAAGCGCGTTGTCAAGGGGGAAGATGCTTTCAGGCTTTATGACACGTACGGGTTTCCGCTTGACCTGACCAGGCTTATGGCTGACGAAGAAGGGCTGGCGGTCGATGAGGAGGGATTTGAGCAATGCATGCGTGAGCAGAAAGAAAGAGCGCGAAAAGATCGCAGGGATAAGCAGCAGATTGCAGAAGAAGCAGGGGAATGGCGGTGGTTGAAGAAGAAAGAGCCTACAGTTTTTGTGGGTTATGAAACGCTTGATTCCCAAGCGCATGTTATCGGTGTCAGAATTGCCGGCGGCAGGATGCAGCTTGTGCTTAACCGGACACCTTTCTATGCGGAAAGCGGGGGTCAGGTCGGTGACAGGGGCAGTATCGAAGGCGAGAGGCATGTTGTTGAGATTATCGATACCCTGAAAGACGGGGAGACGATCGTTCATGTGGCCGGAAAGGTACTTGACCGGGGAACAGGAAAGGAGATCGAGCCGGAGAACATCGAGTTAAAAGCTCCTGTTCCTGTTCGGGCCACCGTTGACAGAGAAACAAGGGAAGCGACGGAGCGTAACCATACCGCCACCCATCTGCTGCATGCGGCTCTCAGAAACGTTCTCGGCGAACATGTTCAGCAAAAAGGTTCGCTGGTCGGCCCTGAAAGGCTGCGTTTTGATTTCAGCCATTTCGAGAAAGTAACAGACCGTGAGCTCGAAGCAGTCGAAGCCGAAGTGAACGAACGTATCCGCGAGGCGGGTGAGCTTGTCAAACATGCGGATGTCCCCTATGAAGAGGCGCTGCAAAAAGGGGCTCTCGCGTTTTTCGGTGACAAATATGCCGATCATGTCCGGATTGTCGAGGTCCCGGGAGTGTCGATGGAGCTGTGCGGCGGAACGCACGCGAGCAATGTCGGCAAGATCGGGCTGTTTAAAATCACAAGCGAATCTTCCATCGCTTCCGGCATCCGGCGCATCGAAGCGATTACCGGAAAAGCTGCCGAGGAACTGCTCTGGGGGGAATACCAGGAGCTTCAGCAGGTACGCCAGATGCTTAAAACTGCCGGAGAGGAAAGTGTCGCGGGCCGTGTACAGGAACTTCTTGAAGAGAGAAAAACCCTTGATAAAGAACTGCAGGATATGAGGCTTTCGCTGCTTCTGGACAAGGCACTGCACCGGCTTGAAGAGGCTGATGTCATTAACGGGTGCAAACTGTTCGTCATGAAACCGGACAATGCCGGGGCGGATACGTTGCGAAGTCTTGGCCAGTTTCTGCGAGAGAAGATCGGCCGCGGCGTCGGTCTGCTTGCAGGCGAACAGAACGGGAAGGTTACCCTTGTCGGGTTTGCCGGTGACGAGGCGATCAGCGACTGCGGCCTGAACGCCGGGGAGCTTGTAAAAAAAGCAGCGGCCGAGGTGCAGGGCGGCGGCGGCGGAAAACCCGGTTTTGCGACTGCCGGCGGCAGGAATCCTGGAGGTATTCCCGATGCGATCAAAGTGTTCAAGGAAGCGGTGCGGGAAAAACTGAAGGGGTAACGAGGGAAGAAGTCGGCAGCTTTCAGTCGACAGTTGGCAGTCGGCAAGGGCGTTACCATGTAGCTAACGGTGATTGCCACATAAAGCCTTATCTTGTCCTCATATACCGAAAACCCGACGACCAGAGTCTTGAACTGGTGCGTCTTGGTTCACATAGCGAGTTAGGGCTATAGGAACAGTTTCCAGAATCTTCATAGAAAATGATAAGGGGGCGCTGCCCCCTTCTGTTTTTCTTTCATTTGTATCCCATACACCCATTTGCTTTTCATCGTGTCATCAAGCCGTTGAAAACAGGGGGTTTCGGGAACGGTGACTTTACAGGCTCTGGAAAGATTGAGGAGTAATGCTGATCGAGAGTTATACGGCTGCCGCATAAGGGGGATAAATGGCATTAAAATATGCCTTTAGATTGGATTAATGCTTGTGTTTGATGTTGGTATAATAAAGTGCTTATGCTGTATATTATTTGCAGGCGGGAAATCTGTAGTACAGATAATGATTAATGTTCGGCACGACGAAAGAAAAATGAAAGACACTTGCCATCTATACAAGGATTTGGCGTGGCTGTGGCCGATGTGGGGTGATGCCGCCACTGAGTACTCTCACTACTGTCAACACGTCAGCGGCCTGATTCGACAGTACGCCAAGCGTCCGGTTGCGACATTGCTGGACATCGGATGCGGGGGCGGGAAGAACGTCCTGAACCTGAATCAGGATTTCGACATCACCGGTCTGGATCTCAGTCCCACCATGCTTGAGCAGGCGAAAGAACTGAATCCTGACTGCGTGTTTGTTCAGGGCGATATGCGGACTTTCAGACTCGGCCAAGCTTTCGATGCTGTGCTTATGGACGATGCGATCTCACATATGAACTGTCGAGCCGACTTCGTAGCGGCTTTTAACACCGCGTATGCCCACTTGAATCCCGGCGGGGTAATGATCGCCACACCGGACGTGACAATCGAAACGTTTCAGCAGAACAAGACCACGACCACGCCGGCCACGCAGGACGGATTGGACGTTGTTTTCGTCGAGAACGTGTATGACCCTGACCCTGCGGACGAGCAGTATGAAACGACGATCCTGTACCTGATTCGCGATCACGGATGCCTGCGGGTTGAGACCGAACACTGGACAATGGGCCTCTTCTCTCTCGACACCTGGCGGCGTGTTCTGCGCGAAACCGGTTTCGAGGTGCATGAGGGACGGTATAATGCGGGCGAGGATGAATACACGGTGTTCGCCTGCGTGAAAATATGACTCAGGACGTTCGGCGGCGCCAACTGGAGAAGGTTGTTAATGAACTCATCGACGTACTGACGGCATGAACGATCCATCGACTTTTAAGCTCCATGAATCGCCCGACGAATGGGGCGGTCAATGGACGGAACAGAAACTGGGTGCTTTCACGAAGTATGTCGGGGCTTATCTCACGATTCTCGGGAAACATGATGATTGGAAAGCCATTTATTTCGATGGATTTGCAGGTTCAATGTCGCCTGATGCACTATGGCGATGAGATTGTGTTCTAAACAGGGAGAACTCAACAATGTGTTGAAAAGAAGCAATGGCATATATCACGCTAAACAAAGAAAACATAGAAGCCGAGCATATCTGCTGTGCCTTTTCGGATAAAAAATGCTCT
>JAKSDB010000273.1 GCA_022360415.1 Chlorobiales bacterium | reverse complement strand
GGCAACAAGCGGCAGGGAAAGAGGAATACCGGTGATTTCAGGTGAGACGGCATACAGCCCCTTCTTGATGGGTAAGAGAGAACCCTCATCGATCATGCGGACGATCTTGTCGTTCGGAGACCGATATTCATCAAGAATCGACAGTAAAGTGCCATGCGTCAACGGCACGCCGCCAAATGTTCTAAGCGTCTGCTCCAACCTCATAGCACATATTTTGCATAGTTAAACGATATTTATTCGATTTTCCATACATAATAGTGACTTAGGGCCTCATCACAAAACGAATTTTTCCAGGAAAAGGTGGTTCAGATTGAAGGGCTCACACCCATCAAAGCCTGAAAAAAATCTCGTTACACAAAATGATGTATCCTTTTAGTTGCATAGAGAATATTTTTCGATCAAAACCTACACGGCAGGACGCGTTAACCGCATCGTTTGTTACTGACAAGTAGTCAGGAGTGTCTATCCTTGGATCTCACTGACTTTTTTCTTTGCCAAAAAACTGATTATTAATTTTTACAGTCTCCGTCTTTTCTTTTTTTCGTTTCATTCGCAATATTACTTAAAAAAGAACGCTATCTATTGATTCGCAGCCTTTAGAAAACCCTGCAACCAACAGGCTTGAGCTGATTCAAGACAACCGTTATGGAACCAACCCCTAGTCCAGACGATCAACGCCATCTCGATGAACGTCAGTGGCGCAACCTACTACGTGACATTCATGCCGGGCAGGTACTTCCCGTCATCGGCCCGGAACTGGTGACGGTCACGTCGTCTGAGGGCGAGCAAATATCCCTGCACAGCTATCTTGCCGTCGAACTTGCTCACCGTCTTGGGGTAACACTCCAAAAGGATGAGTTGCCAACGCTCAACGCAATTACCTGTTCGTGGGTATTGTCCGGACAACCGTGCAAAGCAATATATGATGAGATCAGGGATCTTGTGGACAACCTCGACGTGCAACCGCCGAAGGCTTTGCTCGACCTGACCTCGATCAGCGATTTCGAGCTCTTTATCTGTACTGCATTCGATCCACTCACGTCACAAGCTCTTCAGAAAAACTATCCGGGATTTCTGCATGAACAGAACTCTCTGGATTTTCATCCCAACAACCCTCGGGATATTCCTGAACAACCGCCAAAACCGTTTCTCTTTCACATTCTCGGGACACACAACACTTACCCCGATTTTGTTGTCTGGGAAGAAGATTACATAGAGTATATGTGCGGACTCCTGGAGAAGCAGGATAATCTCAGGCTGCTCTTTGATAAATTTCGCAATAAAGATCTGCTCCTGATCGGCTCTCCGTTTCACGACTGGATTGTCCGTTTTTTCCTTCGTGTGGCAAAAGGCAAACGCTTTTCGGAACCTGGAAGCCAAGGTCGTGTTGACTATTTAGCTGAAAAGCCTGAGAACATCGCGAAACCGACGATCTTTTTTTATCAAAAGGAGATTGGCTCAACCCGCATTATACCCGGTAACCCGAGCGACTTCGCATCCGAACTGGCGAGGCAGTGGAATGCACTCTACTCATTGGCTGGGGAAGGCGATCCTTTGCAGTCGATGAGCGACGAGCTGCCTCGTGGCAGCGTTTTTATCAGCTATTCCCATAAAGATCTGGACGCCGTCCTGGAACTCACCAAGGGACTGATGATGGCTCAGATACCGGTCTGGCTTGACAAGGAAAGGCTTTCAGCAGGCGAAAACTTTGAACGCACCCTGGAACAGGCAGTAAAAAACGACGCGAGTTTTTTCATTTCTGTCATTTCACACAATACCGAGTCAGATCCTAACAGCTATGTCCACAAGGAACGTACATGGGCGGCCCAGCGCCATGTGGACGGTTTTGTCTATTACATCCCAGTACTCATTGAAGACCTTGCGCAGGTTAAACAGGAGGCTCCGCAGTTTGCAGCCATTCATCGTGAACTCCTCCCGCAGGGAACCGTAACGACTGACTTTGTCCGGCGGATGCAGCATCTGATCGAGGAGTATCGAATTTCCGGTCATCCGAGAGGATAGTGAACATACCTTTTGATGCCAAAAAGGCACAACTTTGAGTCAATGAAAAGCACAATTTCGAATATCGGCGACAGTAGCCAGACGGTTGATCCCCAGCACCCATGGCTTGGCCTGAAAGCCTATACCGAAGAGACGCAGGGCTACTTCTTTGGGCGCAACACAGCAATTAACGAGCTGTTCACTCGGGTCAGGGAGAACCGCCTCACAACGCTGTTCGGTCAGTCCGGGCTCGGCAAAACCTCGTTACTGGGAGCGGGCCTTCTGCCGAAACTCAAGGTCGAAGGGTACCGGCCGCAGATGATCCGCCTCGATTTTTCCGAAAGCGCCCCATCCCCAACCGATCAAACGCGCCGGGCGCTCTGCGACATCTTGTCAATAAAGTGCAAAAAACCGGACGCGTCCCTGTGGGAACTCCTTCACCATATCGATTCCCGCCCGAAAGACCTCCAGGAATCTCCGCCGGTGCTGATCTTCGACCAGTTCGAGGAGATATTTACCCGGGCAGGACCAAGCCACCCGAATGTTAACGAGTGGTTTTCGCAGATTGCCGATCTGGTGGAACACCGTCCTCCGGCATCGTTGCAGGAACAGTTTCGCCGCGACCGCAGGCAGGCTCGCGCCTACGATACCGCCCCAAGCCCTGTGCGTATCATTATCGCCCTGCGTGAGGATTATCTCTCCCCTCTGGAACACTGGAAGAGCCTCATGCCTTCGCTCATGCGCAACCGGATGGCACTGTACCGTCTAACAGGTCCGGAGGCGCTCGAAGCCGTGATCGGGCCGGGAAGCAAGGATAAAACGCCGATTGTATCCCCGGAGGTAGGCCAGCAAATTGTCCGCAAAGTTGCCCGGCGGCCTGAAAGCATTCCGATGGAAGAGATCGAGGCTATCCCGCCGTTTTTAAGCCTGCTCTGCGAACAGTTAAACGCCGCCCGCCTGAAGCGTTCCTCTCAAGACGAACCAATCACATCCGATTTGGTGTCCTCTCTTGGGGATAACATTCTGAACAACTACTACGAAGAGTGCTTTGTCAACGTACCGGACGCTCTGCGTCTCTTTGTCGAGGAGCGGCTGGTCAGCCCCGGCGGTCACCGCAATACGCTAACCATTGAAGATGCTGAAAACGAGATGAACCAGGCCGGCGTGCAGCATGCCCGTCAACATATTGACACATTGATTGCCAGGCGGCTGCTGACCGCTGAAGAGCGCAACGGCATTACCCGTATCGAGCTGACCCACGATCTCCTCGCGCCGCTTGTTCTTGATTCCCGTGCCACACGGCGTGAAAAAGAGACCAAGCTTCAGGCCCGAAAGCAACGCCAACGCCAGATCAGGGTAGCGTCGGTTTTAACCCTGCTGATAGCACTTTTTGCCACTTTGGCTGGATTAGGGTGGTATTACTATGGGCAAGCTGAACGTTCTAGAAATGAAGCTTTAGATGCCAAAAACGAGGCTTTACGCACGTTAAGCCGCTCTGATTTCATTCAGGGAACTGATTATCTGGAAAAAGGCAATGAACGTAAAGGGCTTGCATACCTTTCACGGGCGATTCGTACAGACACAACAAACCTCAGTGCTGTCGTGAGGCTCTATTCAGCACTTCTCCATAGCACAATTCCTGTCCCTCTTTCTCAGCCTATGCAGCATGATGCCTCTGTATGGTCAGCGGCATTCAGCTCGGACGCTCGATTTGTCGTCACTGCTTCAAGCGACAACACTGCACGGGTCTGGGATGCACAAACCGGAAAACCTGTGGGCCAACCCATGCAGCATAAACGTACTGTACGGTCAGCGGCATTCAGCTCGGACGCTCGATTTATCGTCACTGCTTCAAGCGACAACACTGCACAGGTCTGGGATGCACAAACCGGAAAACCTGTGGGCCAACCCATGCAGCATGATGCCTCTGTACGGTCAGCGGCATTCAGCTCGGACGCTCGATTTATCGTCACCGCTTCAAGCGACAACACTGCACAGGTCTGGGATGCACAAACCGGAAAACCTGTGGGCCAACCCATGCAGCATGATGCCTCTGTACGGTCAGCGGCATTCAGCTCGGACGCTCGATTTATCGTCACCGCTTCAAGCG
>JAKSDB010000277.1 GCA_022360415.1 Chlorobiales bacterium | reverse complement strand
ATTACATTAGATTATTTAGCAGCATTTGTGCAGAGTATGCCGGGGTTTGATCCGAAAATGGCAAATACTGCGGATATGGTTGCTATGAACGGAGTGTATAGGCAAGGGATGATTGATCTTGTGCAGCACATTTATCAAATGACAGAAGTTAAGAGCGAGAGGAGTTAGCATGTTTGTATTTGATTATTTAAATTTGTTTTTAATGAATGAAGCTGGTGAGGAAGGCGGTGTATCGGGCGATGGTGGAAATCAAGACCAAGGTGATAGCCAGAAATCAGACGATAATGACAATCATCAAGATAAGTCTTTAATGAACAAAGAAGCCATCATGAAAAAGGATGGTGATACGCAAGAAACTCAAGAAAAGAGTGATAAAAAGGCAGACAGGCCAGATTACTTGCATGAAAAGTTTTGGGATAAAAACGAAGGAAAGCCACGCATAGAAGCTATGGCAAAAGCTTATGCAGATCTTGAAAAGAAGTTGGGCGGAAGTAAAAAAGCACCTAATGAATACAAGATAGAATTGAGCGATGAAGCAAAGAAAATGTTTAATGAAGATGCGGTTTCTGATGACCCTATGTTGAACTGGTTTAAAGGTTTTGCAAAAGAAAACAATTTTTCGCAAGAGCAATTCAATAGTGCGATTGAGGGGTTTTCTAAGGCTGGATTTGATTTTATGAATGGAGAAAATGCACCACATGAAATTAATGCAGAAGAGGAAATTGCAAAACTTGGAAAGAATGCGGATGCTATACTACGCAATCAAGAACAATTTTTAGAGCAGTTGTATAAGCAAGGCCATATAAACGACGCTCAAATGAATGAGATCTTTATTTTGACAGAGACAGCAGAGGGAATAAATGCTTTGCAAGCCATTCGAAGTTATTATGGTGAAAAGCAAAATATTCCTTTAAACCTAAACTCTAATTCTGGTGTAAAATCATCTGATGAGCTGCAAGCTATGTTAAATGATCCAAAGTATGGAACTAATGCAGAGTATACAGCAGAAGTTGACGCAGCTTATGAGAAAAAATACGGTTCAGGTAATAGTGGACAAAGCAGCGCAGCCCCATTATATTAATAAGTGTCGTAATCTAAAAAATAACTGCGTATAGTCCTCTTGTTTGACAAGGGGACTTTTTTTTGTCATT
>JAKSDB010000053.1 GCA_022360415.1 Chlorobiales bacterium | reverse complement strand
CTGGTACTGCCTGCGGGATTTTTCGAATGCATTGCAGGCCTTCATCTGGGAGATGACCCGATCCAGATCGGTGTAGTCGAATTCAGCGGTCCATTGCTGAATTTTCTGCATGGCGGCAATGAACGGTTCGGGTTTCCCTTGCCGCGTGAGCACGCGAAGGCAATCCAGGTATTCTTCCCTGAAGAGCGTCGGGACAATGATCCTGCTTGCGTTCACCACGGACAACTCCGAGTTCATGACCAATCGGGCCAGTCGTCCGTTTCCATCGATAAACGGGTGTACTTCCGAAACAATAAACATAGCCAGCAATGCTCGTGCCATTCCGGAAGGTACTGAAGGTAAGAGTTTGCTTCCTTCGATCAGCGTTCCGCGTACATTTCTCGGTGAGACAAAGGCGGTGTTGCCTGCAAAATTCTCCCGGTCTTTGAACTCACCGGGAGCTGTTTCGGGCCGTTCTTTCATGAGATCGGCGTGGCGCTGCTGCAACTGGTGCACAACGGCTTCGCCGATTGCCATCGACTGGTTTGACCAGCCGGGGTTGATGGCCTGGCGGAAGACGCTGAGAATGTCGTGTGAATCCTTCGGGCGTTGGTCGATAATTTTTCCATCGAGCACGATTTGCCGTGCTTCAGCGATATCGAATTCCGTGTCCTCGATGAAGTTGCTGAAATAAGACTCCAGAAAAGCAAAATTGATACGCGCGGTTTCGGTTTTAACCGGTGATCTTTTTTCTGTGAGAGGCGTTGCACGCAGTGCTGCAGCCAGCGTTTCGAAAAGCGCCAGACGCCGGGCGTCCAGAGGTGTGCCGGCGGCCAATGCTTGTCCTGCTGCAGTGGTGAGCAAGGCACTTTTTGTACCAAGAATGCTCCCGATGAGTTCATTCAGCACGTGAAGTTCCCGCTCAAAACCCAGGGTGGCACAGATGCCACGGGCATTATCCCTGATCCGGTTGAGCGCGTCCGGGCCTCTTGAGTCGTAAATGGTCAGCAGCCGTTCTTCGACAGCAACGCGACCCATGGATTTTTTGATCGTTCCACGACTCGGGGTAAGGTTTTCCAGCAGCATGCGAGCTTGGGAGGGAAAATAGATGTTTCGCCCCGACATTGGCTCATCGCCTGCAATGTTTCCCTGGCCTTTGACCAGAACCACGGTTAAGCCTGGCAGCTCGACAGTCCTGTTATAGCTGTAGCTGAGGTGCATGACCCCGTCGACGGGCATAGTTCCCTTGAAGGCGCTTCGATAGCCGATGACGGCACCTGGAAAGAGCGCTGCAAGGACTCGGATTCGGTGTAACGCAATCAGTGCAGGCCACTCTTTTTCAGGGCGCGCACTGAGAACGCCACGGACGATGCGTTGTAACGCGCCTGCTTTCAGTCGCCGTTGAGCCGCCCTTATTTCGGCGGCATTGAGTTCGGCATACAGGATCAACGAATCGTCGTTTGTCGTGTTTTTGAGCATTCTCTTCATGATCTCGGTCGAAATGTCGTGTATATCTGTATAATATATTGTTTTTGTCGTAAATATTAACTTAACGATGCCTCTATTTATTGTCATGAGTGGTTCAAGTGCAAGGCGAACGGAGCGTTCTCTCCTATCCGCTCAACGATACGATTGAAGCGCGGATAGATAAAGAAGTGCCCTTAATCGAATCCTTCAGCAATGCTATGTGTGACGACAGCAATTCTTCTGGAGAGGGATGACCTGAGCCTTTCAAGGTGATCCACTTGCTCGTGGAATAAATAGAGAAGAATATTCAGTAAACGAGTATTTCAAGAAGTTGCAAGGCACAGACGGAATATGGGAAATCAGGGCTAAACGGGGAGGAATGCTTACCGTCTCCTGGGTTTTCTTAATGAGGGGAGGTTAATGATATTGACCAATGGCTTTGCTAAGAAAACCCGGAAAACACCGGAATCTGAGATAGCACTTGCGGAAAAAAGGAAAACTGAATACTTGTCAGGGAAACAGAATGGACGATCTTGAGCGATACATAGAAAAGCGAAAAGGAGAAGATCCTGCTTTCGCTATAGATTTCGATACCGGGTACGAGCAGTTCCGGATAGGGGAGTTGCTGCGTCAGGCCAGAAGATGTGCCGGTTTGACCCAGGAAGATCTGGCGGCAAAACTCAATACCAAGAAATCGGCTATTTCCCGCATCGAGAATCACTCGGAAGATATCAGGCTCTCGACGTTGAGCCATTATGCGGAAGCGTTAGGAAAAAAGCTGAAGGTTGTCATCCAATAAATGGCTTTGATTTCTGCGATGCATACGCGACGCGAAAATTTTTAAATCGTTGTAAGTGTCATTATAAAAATGAGATAAATGTGTATAGCTGCTTTACATGGTAGTGGTCAGAGGTTCGAATTCTCTATCAACCACAAAGCCTTTAAAAAACCAGCAAACTATTTATTTGCAGACTTTTCCGTTCCTAAAAACCCTCATATCGACCAACTGTGACTTCACTAACCTGTAATTGAAATATCTGCTCAACCTCTGAGAGTGTTGCAAATGATGTGATTTTGTTGTACATATAAGATGATTAAATATGTAAGCGGCCGCCTCATCTTTGCCAGCACCACGCTTCAAGACGGCCTCGGACAAAGTTGTACATACCCGTTTTTCAGCCCTTGCATTTGTGGTTATAGAAAGCCCCGATTCTATTCTTCGAGAGTTTTTACATCATGCATTGAATGCTTTTCCAGCAACAACGACGGCATGGTGCCTTAGTTGTTATACTCATTAGGGGAACCTCTAAAAGCGTGTGGATTAAATTAATCAAGAAGATTAAAGATGACAGCAATAGTGAATCTGCTTCGAAAGAACTGGTTATATAGATTTTGTTTATATTTAAAATGATGATAAAAAAGAGTTTATATCTGATTTATTGTTATTAGTTTTGACTGTTAAAGAAATATGTTTGAGCTTCTCTTAATAGTAATGTTTGTTGAGACGGTTGCTGTTTGATGTGATTTCTTGTCATATTAAATGAAGTGAAATTGAATTTTTTTAACACTAAATGAAAAATAATATCATGTATAACCCTGATGCATTGAAAAAAGCGTACGATAAAAAAGCGGCTAATGTGAATGATATAAATAATCTTCTTGGTAAAGATGATAATTTGATTTTCAATCATAATGGAATACTGATGCCGGGAGATAACATAGAGCAGCCTGATTCTGAGGCCAAGTTATTAAAGTATTTGCATAAATTGGAAATTAATCAGGTTAAATATCTGATTGGTAAAATGTATGATCTTGAAAAAGATGGTTTGCTTTTAGACGCAGGATGTGGGTCCGGCGGAAGTAGCATATTAATACATAATGCTAAAAAATGTAAAATAGAAGGCTATACATTATCGCCTGAGCAAGCTAAAGTTGGAAATAGGACTGCAAAAAAATACGGTATTGAAGGCTTTGTTAAGTTTGAGGTTGGTAATATTCTTTACTTTGAAGAAAAGTGTTATAATAAATTTGACTACATATATGCATCGGAAAATACAGAGCATTTGACCGATCTTCGTCTAATGTTTAGTGAATTTGGAAAGGTTACAAAAAGTGCTGGTGTGTTGATTATTGTTGCTTGGTGTGCTACGAAGGGTGAGCGCGGAATGATAATAAAAAAACAAGTAGATGAGCATTATCTTACTGATATTCATACAATTGAAGAGTATATTAATATTGGGTGTGACTCTGATTGGGAGATTACAGAGGTTGATGACATGACTGAGTTGACAGCCCCATACTGGGAAGCAAGATTAAAGTCAGAAAATGTCACTGGTTCAGAAAAGTTTATGTATGAGGGCTTTAATGCTAATAGGATGCAATATTGTATGTTTAAGTTTAAGAAAAAAAATAATTTAACACAATGAGATAGGATGTTCCCTAACGCCCATGCGTATAACCTCCTTGATCGAGTTTAAGCGTTTTTCTTCGACCGGGTGATCCGATTTTTCGGGTTCACATTCTCATCCTTGGCAACTTATTTGGGGCAGCGGTCGCTTCCGGGCGCAATGGGATTTGGGTGTGAATATTCAAAAGCGGCAGGATCAAGGGCGTTGTACGAATGAGTTCCGTGCACGCTCGTCGGTGTTATTACATTATCTCTTTGTTTCCAGACTCTTCCGCTGATTTTCCTTTCTTCTTTTTCTGCCCGGTGAAGTAAGTCAGAGCGGCTACCATAAAGGCGATGGCTGCGCCGTAATACACGATCTCGGTTTCACCGTGCCACTTGATCACATTGCCGAGAAAAACCACACCCATAACCACAACAATGACTCCCACCAGTTTCTGCTTGAGATCATCGAGTGTGTGAATTTCCAGCCAGTCAGGCAATTCTATGTTGTCATCGATGAACAGTTCATACAGGCCTGTCGAGATGATGTACATTACAGTGCCGAGCAGGAAAATGTCGGCGGTTTCGACAAAGCTGAGCATCAGGGCTTTCGATCCCTTGCTCGATACATATCCCGTCTGGATAGTTTCAATAATCTGCTGGATGGTGAGTATACCGCCGTAGACGAAGAGCGAAATGGCTGCCAAAAAAGCTCCGATGACGCCGATGATGACCATGTAGCGGCCGTTTGAGAGGATGAATTTCATAAAGTTCAAGTCAAAGGTCAAAAATTAAAAGGCAAAAATCTGAATCCAGAATCCGGGAAGAAATAAGTTGTCAGAAATATAAGGTCATGCTGGGTTTTCACTTGCCCGGGGAAATTTACGCAATACGTTGTTGAAATGAAATGCCTTGGTGAGCATCGACCAACGCGGCAATCGGTTCTTGCAGCAGGTTGTTCGGGGTGCCTATAGTCTTACCTCTATTCCTTTCTCCCGTAGATACTCCTTCGCTTCACGGATGGAGTATTGCCGGAAATGGAAGATGGAGGCGGCAAGGGCGGCGTCGGCACATCCTTTCGTGAAGCCGTCATAGAGGTGTTCGAGGTTTCCGGCTCCTCCCGACGCGATGACCGGTATATGAACTGTGGTCGAGATCCGGCGCAGAATCCCGTTGTCGTACCCTGATTTGGTGCCGTCGCGATCCATGCTGGTAAGCAGAATTTCCCCTGCACCGAGATCCTGAACCATGTGTGCCCATTCTACCGCTTCATACTTTGTCAGCTCTTTGCCGGAATGGGTATGGACGATGTATTTGTCTCCGACTTTTTTAACGTCGATCGCTACTACGACTGCCTGTGACCCGAACTTTTCGGCGATTCTCGTGATCAGTTCCGGATCATAGACCGCAGCGGTGTTGACCGAAACTTTGTCCGCACCGTGCAGAAAGGCATCCCGCGCTCGTTCGACCGAACTGATTCCCCCTCCTACCGTGAGAGGGATGAACACCTCTTCCGAAACTTTTAAAACTTCTTCGAGTGTTGTTCTTCTCGATTCTATCGAGGCTGAAATATCGAGAAAAACCAGCTCGTCCGCCAGTTCATTGTTATAGAACTTTGCCTGTTCGAGAATCGAGCCGGCATCCCGCAGCCCTTCGAAATTAATGCCTTTGACAACTCTTCCGTCCCGGACATCGAGACAGGGGATAATGCGTTTAGCTAACATCTGTTGCTTGATAATACAGTGAATGTGAATGCTTAACTTAGGAATAAATTATTAAACTGATAAACG
>JAKSDB010000251.1 GCA_022360415.1 Chlorobiales bacterium | reverse complement strand
TTTGTCAAAGGTTCCGCGACCGCTTCACCTTGCCAAAACTGAACCAGAGAAGCTGCCATCACGAGAACAACAATCAGCTTCCCGAGCAATCGACCACACGAGGCGATGAAGATGGCAAAAATAAACATCTATAAAGAGAGAGTTTAAAACACCTTAAAGTTGTTGCATCTGCTAACAAATCGGTTTGCGGAAAAATTCATGCTATTACAGTGAAAAGATTTAGTGCCTCAATAAATTGTCGCGAGCGCCTTGAGTACAAGGCGAACGGAGCACAGATGCCGGAATGTACACTTAGTACATGAGGATTTCGAGCACCGATCAACGAAGTAATCATGGTGCGCAGCAAATTAATTGAGGTACCTTTACATATTTCTTGCCACCCCTGCAGCATGGCAGGCCGTCATCTATAGTATAGTGGAACCATGAAAAAAGAGAAACCCGAGTTAACAGAAAACAGGATTTTCGAGAAAATCACTTTTGGCGAAGAGAACCCTGTCGACGGGGTTTACGAGGAGTGTCGGTTCATCCGCTGCAACCTGAACAGTGCCGACATTTCAGGAGTCACGTTCAGAAACTGCACTTTCGACGGCTGTGATTTGAGTCTCGCAAAACTCAGAGAAACAAGCTTTCAAGAAGTTCGGTTTGCAAACTGCAAGCTCCTGGGGCTACAGTTCAGCGATTGCAGAAAATTGCTGCTGGAATTCGAGTTCGAACAGTGCATGCTGAAGCTATCGAACTTCCAGAGACTGAACCTGAAAAACACACAATTCACCGATTGCAACCTCCAGGAAGCAGATTTCACCGGCACCGACCTGACCGGAACAATCTTCCACAACTGCGATCTGATGCGCGCCATCTTCGAGCACACCATTCTTGAAAAAGCCGATTTCCGAAAGGCCTACAATTTTTCAATCAACCCGGCAACAAACCGGATTCGCAAAGCAAAATTCTCACTGGCGGGGGTGGTTGGGTTGCTGGATGTGTATGGGATTGAGATTGAGTGAGGAGAAAAATTCCGTTGAACTGTTGATTTGTTCCAACAAAAGGAAAAAGAAGGCAGGTTGACATAAAGGGTTGTTATCGAACAATAACGTCTAAGCCCTACCTACCATTTAGTTTATGTTGGACAGCACCCAAGCAAATCGAGGTCTTTCATTTGTAAGACACCGATTTTTGTTCGTTTTTAAAATGGCAAGCTGTCAATCGTATCCTCTTCGCTCTTCGCATATCGTGTGATAGTATCCAACCGTGTATGCAAGTTTGACAAAACAATCCGCCGTTTCTCCGTTGAAAGAGACTTCATCATATGGAGAAAGTCCCGTACGGCCTCAACCTCAATACCCCTCTTCCGATAGTAGTAAGAACCGCCGAGAAAGCATCGTGTTACTGCGGCTGAATCAGGCACAATTTCTTCCAACATGAATGTACGATAAGCATTCTCAAGAGCGTTGATCACTCGATCAACATCATCAACGTAACCGGCTTCGCTCTCGATCTTGGTGATATGCAGCTCCAATAAATCTGCAAACCTGCGATAGCAGGTCATCTCCGCCTCACCGAAATCAATCTGAAAGAACATGTTGTTCTGAATTGTTTTCACGATGTCTGCGAAGCGTTGAACACGTGAACTCGGATCGACTTCGCACATTCTACCAAGCATCGCCTTGTATTTGAACTGGTCGATGCTGTTCTCACGAATAAACCGCTCAAACAGCTTGCCCACAAAGTAGACCTCTGTGCTAAAGTCATAGATCCGGTCGGAGAACTCGGCAGGTGGTTCACACCACCAGTTCAGGCTGACGCTTTTATCGAAGTCTTCCGAGTCGGAAACCATCTTCCCGAATCCAAAATCGATGATCTTTAGTACACCATCGTTTCGGACCATCAAGTTACCGGGTCTGATGTCCCGATGAATAATACTATTCTCCTCCAAATAGCGGAAACCGCTAATCGCCTGAAGGAATAACTCGTTTACCATTTCGGGATGCTCGGCCAAGTAGTTTCCAATCGAGACTCCGTCTACGAACTCCATGAGGATGAATCCTGTGAACTGGTTTGGATAAAGGTAGTAGTTGAACACGCGAACGACGTTCTCGTGGAACACTTGGTGGAGTATCTTGATTTCGCGAACGAAGTTGGTGAAAAGCGTCGGGCGCTCTTCTTCTGAATACGGGGTAAACTTCTTGCAAACGAAATAGTCGCTGATCTGATCATCGTAGAGCAGAACGGTACGTCCACAGGCGCCTCTACCAAGTTCTCGGACGAATTGGTAGTCACGTTGTCGAATGAATTTCACGATGTCCGCGTTTGACCGATCCTTCATCGGGTTCACTCCTGCCATGCTCAACATTATTTAAGTGACTTTTTTATACAGAAGCAGCACTATTCCTTCTCTCCCCTGCTGTTTCAATGCAGCTGTTGAGCCCAGCCCACTCGGATGAATAACCTTGTTAGGCATTTTTACGATGAACCTTGTATATCTTAAATGGTAATCGCAAATACTCGGCATTTCCTGCGATCCAGTGCTTTTGCTCTTCTGACAGCTTATCCTTTGACGACTTCACTTCTATCAATACGAAATCGTCATCACGATACGCCAGCAGGTCTGGCCACCCTATGTAACGCCCCCAATAATCTCTGGTTAGGTATCTCAGTATGGATTGAATGGACGTTGGAGTAAGAACCTCTACGAGTTTACGCGCCTTTTCAACGTCACTTTCACGGTGCGCCCAAAGGTATTGTCTCAATCCTTCACTGCAGGGAACCCAATAATCAAATAACCAAAGCAAATTCTCCTTTTCTTCCATTTCCGGAGAAAAATGACGCTCAATTTCTAAGGCTCTTCTGGTGTTATAGCCGGGGGTTCCAAAATCATCTGGGAGCAGGGTCCATATCGGGTTTTTCTCTCGACGCTCTTCGTAAGCTCTCCGCTCTCCAAAACCAACCATTTGAACACAAAAGTCAGCGGGATCTTGGATGACCATCCACATAAAAACGGCAAAAAGCGCATGGAACGGACTGCTCTCTAAAAAAACCGCTTGATAGCCTTGTGCTTGCAATTTTGCTTCTACGTACTCTTCTACGGTTAGTAGTTCTCCCTGATATCGAATCCTTGTCTTTCGTCCTTTGTCTGCGTCATACTCAGCATGGATATTTATAACTTCCACATTATACTCTTCAAGCACTTGCGCAGTGCTCTTCTCTGTATACTCATACTTTCGTGCAGAACTATGCAGATTCTTTATGTCTTTGAGAGCTTGAGCCCTTGCCTTACCAATAACTGAATGCCCATCAGGATTATCTAGTGTACCGAATGGTTAATTCCGTGTGTTATTTTTGAGACTTTGTTTGGCGCGTTCCACAGACGCTATAATCGATTGGGCACTTTTTTTCCAGATAAATGGCTTTGCCAGTTCTTTATTGTGCACGTTGATATAGCG
>JAKSDB010000305.1 GCA_022360415.1 Chlorobiales bacterium | reverse complement strand
CTCATGAAATATGAAGTTTTTCTGAGTGCTGATGCTGAAGGCGACCTTCTGGATGGAGGTATGTTGCAAATCACGACTCCTCTGAAAGTGCCAACAGGCTTTTTGACGGTTTACAAGAAACGTGTTTGAGCCTTGAACGTTTCCCTGATCGAGGTCACTGTCCTCCTGAATTAGAGAGAATACATGTGAGGGAGTATCGGGAAATTCATTTCAAGCCTTACAAGATTATTTATCGAATGCATGAGCAGGCAGTTTTTATCTATTGTGTGCTCGATGGCAGACGGAACCTTCAGGAGTTGTTGATTGAAAGACTGATTAGAACACGAATCGAGTAAACACAACGCATGAACCCTGACAAGGTTGACAGAAACCAGCTTGAGAAGCTCACCGATCTTCCCAACATCGGCCCTGCAATCGCAACCGACCTTCGTTTGCTGGGTATCAACAGGCCCGATGAACTTGCCGGTCATTCTCCGGTTGAACTCTACTACATGCTTTCCCAAATAAAAGGCAAACGTCAGGATCCCTGTGTTCTTGATGTCTTCATTTCAGTTACGCGCTTCGTGGATGGCGAGGAGCCTCGTCCATGGTGGATGTATGCCGAAGAACGAAAACGAATACTCAAACCATGAAGATTTTCTGGAGCTACGCCCGGCTTGACGACATGCCACCGAAGAACAAGGTGTCAAGTCTCAGAAAAGCCTTTCAAACAACCCTTTCGCAGACCATAGGGAAAAAATCCGAGGTTTTCTTCGACCATGACTCCCTGAACTGGGGTGTAAAATGGAGGGAGGAGATCGAGCGTTCGATCAAAGAGTGCGACGGCTTTATTGCTATCGTTACCCCGTCCTACTTCAACCGGAGAATGTGCATCTATGAGCTGCAAACCGCTCTCGAAGCCGGTAAAAAGATTTTTCCCCTGCATTACAGAAATTGCAAGGAGTTCAAAAGCACCTTCAAGGAAGATGGTGAGGAAGCAGAAATCAACACACAGTTGAACAAGGCATCGCTGGCCATTGCGGAGCATCAGATGATGGATTTCCGTGACCTGCGCAACGAAAAACTCGATTCAAAAAAGGTCGAGAATTTTCTGGATAGAATGGCTGAAGCGGTTTGTTTACAGGGAATTTAATTAACTTGATTATTAGTGGACGGATGGGGATATTACTTTTGATCCGCTTGAAGTAATTTTTGGTCTGAGTTCATTCATTTTAGTAGAAAAATAAAAGGAAGTATTGGTTTTGCTGAAGGTTGAACAAAATATATCAAGATTGAAATATTTGCTGGATCTCTATAGGATCACAGTTGAGGAATTCCTTGCGAAAATTAGTGAGGGACTTAAAAGGCCTTTAACTGAAAGTGATGTTTTTTCTGAGGAAATTAAAGTTAGCCACCTTAAAAGAATTGATAAGCTATTCAATAAGGGATTGCATTTCTATTTGGATCCTAATGACTTGCATAAGACAGAAGATGCAAGTGTTTTTTTTCGTAAAGCACATTTTAACTCAGATTTAAATATTGGTGCTAAGAAAGTTGTTGATCATTTTGAAGAAGTGAAAATTTCACTCTCGGCCATTTCTAAATTAGCTGGTTTTGAAATTAAGAGAGAGCTTCCAGTTTTTGATGTTAAAGAAGATGTGAGAGATGTGGCTACTGAGATTCGGTCTTTATTGTACACAGGCTTTGAAAGTGAATTAAAAGATTTTTTAAGGTCACTCATTGTTCGGTTTGCTGAATATAATGTAATGGTATTTGAGTTTGTGGAGACTTGGAATCAAAAAGATAAAGCAAATATTGATGGATTTTTTTTGAGACCAAATGTAATTGTTTTAAAGCGTCAGCAACAATCATTTAGAAGAGAGATTTTTACTCTGATACATGAACTAGGACATTTTTTACTTGATGATGAGGAAATTGATGAATTAAACTATCAAAGTATGGCTAATAAAAACCTACCTGTTGTTGAAAGGTGGTGTAATGATTTTTCTTTTTATTTTTTGGCTGGAGACTATGCTTCAGTTATTGATAGTATTGAAATGGCTAATTCGACTAATGATTATTGTTTCGATATTATAGGGGAAATTTCGAATAAAACTCATTTGAGCAAGATAGCTCTTTTTACAAGGTTATTGTTTAAGGATAAAATTTCACAGCCTGATTACAATAAGGTTAAGGCTGATTTTGATCAGAAATTTAATGAGCAACAAAGAGAGCTTCAAAGGATTAAAATGCTCAGAAAAGAACAAGGTATAGAGCAGAAAGGGAGTACGCCAAAACCTATTTTATCACCATTATTAATCTCAACAATTCAATCTGCATTTTATGAGGGAGTTTTGAATGAGTATGAGGTCTGTAAGCATTTGAATATAAGGCCTGAAAGGTTAGAAAAATATATTTGATGAAGGTGATTATCGACACATGTTCTCTTTTATCGTTGGTTCGTTACTATTTACCATTCGATAATGAAAAGATTCTTTATGATTTTATTGATCTAAAGATCAGTAAGGGTGAGATTATAATTCTTGATAAAGTTTTGGATGAATGCAGATATGTTGCGAAAGGTATTATTGTTAAATCCTTGGAATATATTGATTCAAAAGATTTGATAATAAAAACAATTGATCTTTTGCCAAATAAAAGATTTTTTAATCTTTTGGATAATAATTTTATAAATGGAGCTGTGCGAAATACTTTGTCAGATTTAGAATTTGAGAACAGAAAAAATGCATTTTTAGAATCAGCAGATGCGAAATTGCTATTATACTGTATGCAAAATAGAGAAAATGATATAATAATTGTGTCAGAGGAGACCGATTCTGAAAATGATAATAAAGCATTTAAAAAGCTACCAGCTATATGTAAAAATTTGGATTTATCTTTTATGACTTTGCCGCAGTTACTGAAAAATAATAAAGAGATTGATTTGGAGTTTAACTTAAAATAAGAATTCTCGTTATTTCAGGATAACGGCTTATCCTAAAATAACGGTCGGGCAGGCTCAGAGCCTGCCCTTTCTGTTTTCCGGCTGGTATCAGATGTGGCAGGTGTAGCGGCAGGTGATGTTTCCGCTTTCGCCGGTGATGGATGCGTCGATTTTGGTGTCGGGGTTGACCAGCTCCTTGAGCAGTTTCGTGAAGGTGCCGAGATAGAAGTTGCCGACAACGGGGATGGTCGGGTGAGTAACCTTGACGGTAATGACCGGTGTTTTGCCTGTGGTGTAGCTGAAATCGCCGCTTCCGACAAAGGTCCAGGCGTTCTTGCTGATAGCGAAGAACAGCAGCTTGAATGCGAGGCCGGGCGGCAGCGGTTTGAGCAGCGTCTGGAAAAATCCGGGGATTCTGACTTTCAGCAGATAAGCTGCGGTACGCTGGCCCGAATCCTTGAGCAATTCCGCAAGCACGTTCGTGTCGATATCCTTGTCAAGTGATGTGACAAGGAGGTGGAACTTCTCCTCCTCAACCATTTCCGACGGCAGGTTATCAATAAGGTGCCCTTGTCCCGCCACCGTCAGGCGGACGTCCGCTTCCGCCTTGCCGTATTTCGCTTCGAGAGCGGCTACGGTTTGAATGATGGAGTTGGGTCCTATTTTTGCTGGTTCTTTCATGAGGAATCGATCGTCAGGTTTAATAATGGCGCAATTTCTCTATGGAGTTACGGAAGGGAAGATAAGGTTGACTTGTTCAGTTTCCCAACCCTTTCGTACTGTTACGGTGTCGCTCTTGACCGTAAAGATG
>JAKSDB010000036.1 GCA_022360415.1 Chlorobiales bacterium | reverse complement strand
GTCAACACCCATGCGACCTTCTGTCTTTCCTTGTCCGGGAGGTTTGTCAGGACTTCCTTTACCGGGCACTGACTCGATGGCGTTGTATAAAAAATGATTGAACGCATGGCAAAAGTTAACATCTATATCAACTCTTCGCAAGAGTGAATGGTTACAATTTGGATATAGGATGTCCCCTGGCAAAAAATCACCTTTCTGAGCAATCAAAACCGGCTTGTCGAGGTATTCCGGCGTCTAAAATACAACGGTTTTCTGTTTGAAACCTCGACAGGGATCAGGAATTGGCTTTGCAGCAATTTTTTATATCTCTCGAAAACGGGGGCTCGCAAACTGAATCCGCATTCAGTGTGGGATATTCTGAGCAAATCCATGAATTCTCTCATCTCATACCGGTTCCTGCGTGCTGCATGCGTTATTCTCAAAACGGTCACAACGTTTTTTCAGGAAAGCAGATATCGGGTTTTTGAGCCGATAAATTGCCGGGAAGGGTGCCCCATTTTGAGAGCCGGATTTCCGGTACCCATTTCATTTTTTTTGGTGGATTGTGTATTGTAAAAGAAGAGTAATTTCTTGCAAGAGGAGTAGATATCGCATGGCAGAGACGGAAAACCCGAATGCACAAGAGTACCAGCTTGAGGAGTTCTGGGAGGATCTTCTTGCTTTCATAGAAGGCGGGCATGTCATCCCCGTTATCGGGCCCGAACTGAACACCATAGAGCGGCAAGGCGAGTCAATACCGCTCAATCGCGCGCTTGCCATAAAGCTTCTGGAAAAATACCATATCGAGTTTATCGATGATCATGATCCTCATGATTCAAAAGGTGCCGGTGTGGTGTTGCGCAAGCATCTGGAGCTTAACGATGCGGTTTGTGCGATTGCTCAGCAAGGCAATAAGCGTATTCAGGACCTCTATCGGCCAATCAAGGATCTGCTTGATGAAATTCTTGGCTCTCAACCGGCAATTCCCGAGTCATTGCGCGAACTGTCGCGAATAAAAGACTTTGATCTTTTTGTCTCGACGACCTTTGACGATCTCCTTGTCAAAGCTTTGAACGAGTCAAAGGGAGGTATGAACAGAACCGATGAAATTATTTTCGCACCTGCAACTCTGCCGGGAGCCCAGCAAAAAGACATACCCGAAATTCCCCCGTCGAACTATTGCGCGGTGTTTTATCTGTTCGGGAAAGCTTCGCTTTTCCCAGCCTATGCCATTCATGATGAAGATACCCTCGAATTTCTCTATAACCTTCAGGCCGGACGGGGTAACCTGCCGGAGCGGATGCTTGCGGAAATACGGAATCGTAACCTGCTGCTCATCGGGTGCAATTTTCCTGAATGGCTGAACCGTTTTTTCATCAGGCTTTCAAACCAGGAAAGGCTATCACGGTACGACCGCCCGAAAAAGGAATTTCTTGTGGACAGGGAGCTGGTGTGCAATCGAAACTGTACGATGTTTTATGAGCGTTTCAGCGAAAATACCCGGCTGTATCCCGATAGCGCGAAATCCTTTGTCAGTGAACTGGTGCGACGCTGGACGGAGCGGCATCAGGCAGGGGAGTCGCCTGTTAGTGCCGCCCAATCCATACCGGTACATGAATCACGCAGTGGTGAGATATTCATCAGCTATGCGCACGAGGACATGCCATACGCCCAGAATCTGTATGAAGAGCTCGACCGCAACGGGGCTGGAATCATCTGGTTTGACAAAAGCAGCATCATGCCGGGTGACGTTTGGGAAAACAATATAAAAACCGCCATAAGCAGGTGCTCGCTATTTCTTGCCCTTGTTTCATCAACAACCGAAAATCGTAAAGAGGGGGTTTTTCGGAAAGAGTGGAAAATGGCCGTCCAGCGCAACGAGGGAATTCAGGGCAAAAGATTTATCTACCCCATCGTCTTGGACCAAGAGTTCGACGGCAACCCTGATAATTATCGTCTGGTGCCGGAAGAGTTTCGGGCCATTCAGTTTGCTCATGCGCCCGATGGTAACATGACTGATGTCTTACAACAAACCATTATTTTGGCTTTGCGGGACATCAGAAGGAGGAGATCGGCGTGATAGAGCACCAAACTCAGGAGCATATCGATCTCGATATCGAAAGTCCCTGGCCGGGACTCCATGAATTCAATGAACAGGATACGGATTATTTCAATGGCCGGGTGGAAGAGACCGCTGCTCTTGTCCGGCTCATTCGCAATGAAACTTTGACGGTACTGTTCGGAAGATCAGGACTTGGCAAGACATCTCTTCTCCGGGCAGGTCTTTTCCCGAAATTACGACAGAAACAGTGGCTCCCCGTCTATATCCGCCTTGACTTCAGCATGGATTCAGGCCCGCTGATCGAACAGGTCAGGAGCCGTTTCATTCAGGAGCTCGAGAACAGGCGCGTCGATCATCAGGATTTTTCAGACGGGGAGACGCTTTGGGAATATCTCCACCGGCCGGACAGGGAGCTTTGGAGCAGCACAAACGAACTGCTTACCCCGATATTTATTTTTGACCAGTTTGAAGAAATTTTCACCCTGGGTGCCGCAAATGTGCATTCGGTAAAGCAGTTCAGGGCTGATCTGTCGGACCTGATCGAAAACCGCATTCCCGGTTTTCTCGTTGAAGGCCTGGAAGAATCCGGTTCTTCACTCGATCTTCGGAGTCACCAGTACAAGGTGCTTTTGAGTTTCAGGGAAGATTATCTGCCTGACATGGAGAGCTGGCGCATCGAGATTCCATCCATCATGAGAAACCGGTTGCGTCTGATGCCGATGAACGGCACGCAGGCCTTTTACGCGGTTTTCAATACCGGAAAAAACCTGGTGAACGAGGAAATCTCCCGGGACATTGTCCGATTTGTTGCGGCAGCACAGGTAGATGTGGGCGCAAGTTCCGTTAGGCAGGCAAGTACAGGAATTCACGCGCCAACAGAACAAACCGGATCACAACCTATCGAGGATCTTATTGTCGAGCCGGCCCTGCTCAGCCTGGTCTGTTACGAACTGAATGAGCGCAGGAAAATTGCGGGCAAGCAACATATAGACCAGGGGTTGCTACAAGGAACAGGTTCGGCAATTCTTACCGAGTTTTACGAAAAGAGCACAAAAGACCTTCCTCAACAAACCAGGAGATTCATCCAGGAAAACCTGGTTACCGAATCCGGGTTCCGGAACTCCTATCCCAGGGATGATGCCCTCAATCAGCACTTGATAACCGAGGAGGAACTTGAACATCTTATTCACAAACGGCTGTTGCGTGTAGAGTCCCAGATGGGCACCGACCGCATCGAGCTGATCCATGATCTTCTCACCGGAGTCGTGTGTGAATTTCGGAACAGGGACCGTGATAAGGTACAGCGTGAGATTGAACGGCAAAAATGGCGGAAAAGGTTATGGGTATCCTCTGGAATAGGGTTTGCCGTTTTGAGCGTGTTTATATTTATAGCCATATATCAAAATAGCGTGAATGCAAGTTTATTACAACATCAAAAGGTATTACAAACACAAAAAGAAAAATTAAAAAAACAAAAAAAGGTATTAGAGGAATCATTTTCTATACGTCTTGTTTATGAAGCACAAAACATATTCTCTGGCCAACAGCCCGGAGGAGATGAACGAGCTTTATTGAAACTTCTCGCTGCATATCGCATAAACTCTAATCACCAAACGAAAAGCTTTCTGCTTGAGAAATCCTTGGAGTTAAAAAATTTATATAAACTTATCACTGTGGAGGCTCAGGCTAATTCCTTATCATATAGTCATGATGGTAAACGCATAGTTTCTTGCAATAATGATAGTACATTGCAGCAATGGAATGCTTTAACAGGGGGAAAAATCGGATCGTCAAAACATACAAGTTTGCCGATCCATGCTAGGTTCAGTCCGGATGATAAACAAATTTTATTCGGATGCTCGGATGGATCACTTCGTTTATGGAACACTAAGGTAGATACAAGTTCAATAAAACAGTTAAACAGATCTTCTTATAATAAAAAGAATAAAGCAACGATTGTTGCGTATAGTCCTGATAGTACACAATTCGTATCCGGTTACCAGAATGGAACTCTGCAGATTTGGAATGCAAAAAAAAATCAACTTGTCACAAATCTTACAGGTAAACATAAAGGATGGGTATCACATATTGCGTATAGCCCCACGGGTGATCATTTCGTTTCTGCCAGTTATGATGGCACACTGCGAATTTGGGATGCTGAAAACGGCAATCCTATTGGAAAACATCTCAGAGGGCATAATGGCAAAATATTTCATGTTGCCTATAGCCCCACGGGTGATCATCTCGTTTCTGCCGGTTCGGATAGCACCCTGAGAGTTTGGAGTGTAAAAAATATTGACACAAAAGAACAGATTCTCATTGAACATAATGGAGCGGTGCACAGCGTCGAATACAGTCCAGATGGAAGATACTTCGTCTCAGGCAGTTCGGATAGTACCCTGCTTATCTGGAATGCTAAAGACAGTATACCTAGCGGTCGGCTCTTAGGAAGACATGAAGGATCAGTGAGTAGTGTCAGGTTCAGTCCCGATGGGCGTCACGTCGCTTCTGCCGGTAGAGATGGAACAGTGCGGATTTGGAATGCGAAAATAAAAACCTTCAATCAACCTATCAATGTAAATAAAGGAGCAGGGGACTACCGTTCTGCGCTCAGTCCAGATGGAAAACGGATTGTTTTCGGTTATAAGGATGGAACACTGAAATTATGGGACCCAATCAATGAAAAGCAAATAGTAGAACATATCGCTGCACATAACCGCACAATATACATTATTATGTTCAGTCCTGATGGCAAGCGTATCGTTTCGGGGAGTTGGGATGGTACACTGAGGTTATGGGATGCGGAAAATGGCAAATCAATAGGTCAACCTCTTGCAGGACACAGAGGTCGTATATCCCATGTTGCTTTCAGTCCTGATGGCAAGCGTATCGTTTCGGG
>JAKSDB010000250.1 GCA_022360415.1 Chlorobiales bacterium | reverse complement strand
GATATCGGGTCGGTCGAGGCTGTTCGCGGCTTTGCTGACGGCATTTCTTCCCCTGTGGAATCAGATGTTTCGTCTGATGTTTATCTTCTTGCAATATCCGTTGCGGCAGTGTTTTTCGGAGCGATGACCTATATCGGCAATGCTCCGAACTTCATGGTGAAAAATATTGCCGAGCAGGCCGATGTCGATGTGCCGGGTTTCGTTGAATATGTCTACAAGTACTCATTGCCGATACTGGTTCCTGTGTTTGTAATTATCGGGTGGGTATTTTTTAATTACTAAAAGAGCAGGATGGCTGGATAGCTTGATCGCTGGAAACAAGAGAAGAGAAAAGAAGGGGAAAAACAAATCAACAACATTTTACCATGAAAGGTTTTGTCCAGGCAATAGAAGATGGTGAAAAAGGGATGATCTTCAGAAATTCTGTTTTTCTGCCTTTTCATCTTGAGCTGTTTAGCGTTTGGATCGGAAAGGAAATGTCGCTGCTTGCCGTCCCCGACCTTTTAACCGACTTTTGTCAAGGGAACGACCAGGTCGCGGTTCGGGAAGGTGAGCAATATACCAACATTGTCTTCAGGAAAGGCGGGGATATCCGCAAGGAGCTCGGACGCTCCAAAGGACATATTATCCTCCATGCTGCGGAAAAAGGTTCGGATATATTTAACGAAGAAAACAGACACTATATCAAGATCTGTTTTACCGACAGGCATGTCATCGAGTTCGAGATGGTCGATGACCCGTTTTATTTATAACAGAAGCAAAGGGTTGGTGTTCATGCCTGCAAAGCAGGTGCGAACATTCCCTTCGACTTCTGTTCTGTTGGCTTTCAACTCCTCATGAGTCAGACCTTCAGACTCTGGCTGACCGCATGTTTGAATTCTTTTGAAATCTTGAATGTGGGGACGTTTTTGGCATCTACCGACACCTTTTCTCCTGTTCTGGGGTTGCGTGCCAGCCTCTGGTTCTTAAAACGGATATTAAACGATCCGAATCCCCTGATCTCTATTCTTTTTCCTGCCTTCAGTGAATCAATGATGCTTTCAAAAAGACAGTCAACCACCGATTCGGTTTCATGCTTGGTCAGTCCGGTTCTGTGTGAAATAGCATTAACGAGATCTGCTTTTGTCGTTGTGTTTCCCATAGCGCTTAAGTTCTAAGGTTAGATAACGTTACCGATAATTATTGTAACCACATTCTTACCGCAACAATTCCGATAAAAACCGCAAAAATTTTCCGGAGCATCTCGTTTGTCAGTGAAGTTGCGATTTTTGCACCGAGAAATGCCCCTGCGAAAAGACCGATTGCAATAATGACACCGAACCAGATATGCTCGGTCGTAATTTTCCCTGCTCTGTAATATTCCAGTACTCCAAGAATCCCGACGGGCAGGAGCAGAGCTGTCAGGGAGGTGGCATTTGCCGTGTGCTGACTGAAACCCATAATCAGTACAAGGGCCGGAACGATAATAAGGCCGCCGCCTATTCCGAACAGGCCGGAGAGAACCCCGGCTGATAACCCGGTAATCAACATCCAGATGATCTGCATGAACGGTATCCCCAGGAAAAGTTTAAGAGACGGCAGCGCTGCCGCTGCCAGCCTCGATAATTGCATCTATTTCTTTGCTGTTCAGGATCTCTTTTTCAATCAGCGCGGCAGCCAAAGCGTCCAGAAGGTTTTTCTTCTCTGAAAGGATCCGTTTGGCGTTTTCCATACATTCCATGACGATGTTGCGCACCTCTACATCGATCTGGAGTGCGGTTTCTTCACTGTACTCCCGGACATGTGAGTAATCCTTTCCCAGAAACACCTCCTTGTGCCCGTTTCCGTAATTGATCGGGCCAAGCTTTTCACTCATGCCCCAGTTTCGCACCATTTTGCGCGCGATTTCCGTAGCGCGCTCGATATCATTTTCCGCCCCCGTGCTGGTCTGGTTGAAAACAAGCTTTTCAGCAGCCCTTCCCCCGAGTGCATAGGTTATCATCGCGATAAGGTTTTCCCTGTCCTGTGTGTAGCGGTCTTCTTCAGGAAGATATGCCGTCTGCCCCAGAGTGCGCCCTCTCGGTATGATAGTTACCTTGTGTATGGGGTCGGAGCCTTTGGTGAACTTTGCTACCAGAACGTGGCCGGACTCATGATAGGCGGTGATTTTTTTCTGTTCGTCAGAGATGTACATGCTTTTTCGTTCGGGGCCCATGAGTATCTTGTCTCTTGCTTCTTCGAAATTTTCCCGAGAAATGTCTTTGCGGCCTGAACGGGAGGCCAGAAGAGCTGCTTCATTGATAAGGTTGGCAAGATCGGCTCCTGAAAAACCCGGAGTACTCTGCGCTATTTTTTCGATATCGACATCTTTGGCAAGAGGTGTTTTACGGGAATGGATTTTCAGTATGGCAACCCTGCCTCGGATATCAGGCTTGTCAATAGTTACCTGCCGGTCGAACCTGCCCGGCCTCAGCAAGGCAGTATCGAGAACGTCGGGACGGTTGGTTGCCGCGATAAGGATAACGTTATCCTTTGTTGTAAAACCATCCATTTCAACGAGGAGCTGGTTAAGCGTTTGTTCACGTTCATCGTGCCCGCCACCAAGACCGGCACCGCGGCTTCTTCCTACAGCGTCGATCTCGTCAATAAAGACAATACAAGGTGCATTTTTCTTTGCGGTCTCGAACAGATCACGTACCCTTGCAGCTCCGACACCGACAAACATCTCGACAAAATCAGCACCTGATATGGAGAAAAAAGGAACCTTCGCTTCTCCGGCAATGGCTTTGGCAAGCAATGTCTTACCTGTTCCAGGGGGGCCGAGGAGAAGGACGCCTTTCGGGATCTTTCCGCCGATTTGCTGGAATTTGTCGGGATTCATAAGGAAGTCCACTGTTTCTTTAAGCTCTTCGACAGCTTCGTCAACACCGGCGACATCTTCAAAGGTGGTCTTGACATCGAAATCGCTCATCAGCTTGGCTTTGCTTTTCCCGAAAGCAAATATGTTTCTCTGGACCCCGCCGTTCTGCATCGACATACGACGGAAAATGAAGAAATAGATTGCAGCAAAGATAAGCCAGGGTGCAAGCAGAATTAGAAAATTGTTGAAACCATTGGAGCTTTCGCGAACCTTTACCTCGATGCCCTTTTCAGCGAGGATGTCCGCCTGTTCAATCGAGAATTCCGGAATTCTGGTGATAAACCTGTCAACCTGTGTCATTGAACCGTCAGTCAGCTGAACATTTACGGGTGTTTTCAGAATTCCTCTCAAAAGAGCTGACCTGTCAGGAGCTGTTTCGACCGTTAGCGAAATGATCTGATCCTGACCAAGAACCTTTCTGTATTCATTGTAGGTTATTTCTTTTGTGTCATCCTGCATAAAGAATCTCTGGAACACAAAAATGAAAACAAGAAACAGCATGATATAGATCAATATCCTGGGGAACCGTTCTTTCGAGCCTTCTCCGCTTCCAAACCAGCCACCTGAATCGGGTTCCTGATCTTTTACCGGTTTGAACTTATCAGGTGTCTGGCGTCTTCTGCCCTCTTTATCGGCCATTTGTATGGGTATTCAATGGGTGGGTTAAGGTAACTTGTCTTATTTAAAGTAATTAAAAGTAAAACTATACGGGGACATAAAAAGTTTATTTCATTACCTGATTTCCATGATTCCCTGCAAACAAAACGTTGTTTCATGTGGCTGTCCACGAATTGAGCGAGAAGGGGGACCGGAGGTCGTGTTCAAGTTCGACGATGGAGCGAGGTGGCCCGAAAGCACAAACTATAGGAATAACAGGTACTTTTTTTTAAATTCATTGCCTTTATCACACCCGGAAACATTGCAGCAGGACACCTTCTGCGGTTAACCGATAGTGCAGGCAGTGAAGCCGTTTTCGGGGTGCTTTTCGGTAAAACAGTTTACAGTGTAACCTTATTATGCGGACAGCTCCAGGTCAGCGGGTACGAACAAGATTTGCACCTTCACCTACAGGGTATCTTCATGTGGGAGGATTGCGAACGGCCCTCTACAACTATCTCTATGCGAAAAAAACGGATGGAGATTTCATTGTAAGAATTGAAGACACCGACCAGGCAAGAAAGGTGGAAGGAGCGGACAGAAGTCTGCTGAAAACACTTGAGATGACCGGAATTGTTCCCGACGAAAGCATTCTGCACGGCGGTCATTTCGGACCGTACGTTCAGTCCGAAAGGCTTGACATATACCGGCGGTTCTGCCGGCAGCTTCTTGATCAGAAAAACGCGTATTACTGTTTTTCGACCGCTGAAGAGCTTGAAGAGAACCGCAAGCTCCAGATGAAGCAGGGTCTTCAACCGAAGTACAATCGTAAATGGCTGCCTGAAGAGATGGGTGGCACCATGCCGGGAAGCGAGATCAGGAAAAAGATGCAGGAAAATGTGCCGCATGTGGTCCGTATGAGAGTGCCGGACTACATTTCCATCATGTTTGATGATGTTGTCCGCGGCCCTGTCGAGTTTGATTCAGCGACTGTTGACGATCAGGTCCTCATGAAATCCGATGGGTTTCCTACCTATCATTTTGCAAGCGTGATTGACGATCATCTCATGGAAATCAGCCACGTTATTCGGGGTGAAGAGTGGCTCTCCTCGATGCCGAAGCACCTTCTGCTCTATGATTTTTTCGGGTGGGAGCCTCCCAAAGCAGCTCATCTTCCGCTTCTTCTCAATCCGGACCGTTCCAAGCTGAGCAAGCGTCAGGGGGATGTCGCTGTCGAGGACTTCCTTAAAAAAGGATACAGTTCCGAAGCTATTATCAATTTTGTGGCCCTTCTCGGGTGGAATGAGGGAGAGGGCTGCGAAAGGGAGGTCTACAGTCTCGAAGAGCTTGAAAAGACTTTCAGTCTTGAGCGTGTAGGCAAGGCAGGCGCGGTGTTCAATATCGAGAAGCTCGACTGGCTTGAGAAACAGTATATCAAGGCTCGCCCGCAGGAAAAAATCCTGGATGTCATCAGGCCCTTGCTGCAGTCAGAGCTTGAGAAGAAAAGCACCGACATGAATGTCGATCACATATCAAGTGATGAGTACCTTGGGCAGGTTATAGAGCTTATGCGCGAGAGGGTCAGCTTCGAACATGAAATTATCACTTTTTCAAGCTACTTCTTTTTCGATCCTGAGGCATACGATGAAAAAGCCGTTCATAAAAGGTGGGCTCCCGACACAAACGATGTGCTCAGAGATTTCATAACCGTTCTTGAAACAGTCGAGGATTTCAGCGCCGATAACCTCGAAAAAACGCTCAAGGATTTTGTGGCGCCGAGAGAGAAAAAGCCGGCATTTCTCATACATCCCCTGAGAATACTTACCTCCGGAGTCGGATTCGGTCCCAGCCTGTATCATATGCTGGAAGTCTTCGGTAAGGAAACTGTTCTGAGACGGCTCCGAAAGGGATTGGAAAGGATCTCGGTTCCACAGCAGGAACAGGGGGGACTCCCTCCTCGTGGTATTGTTATAAGAGACTAGGGGATGAGAGGTCGGGAGTGATGAGCAGGGATTAAGGAGCGGAAACGACGAACGAGGAAAGAAAGGATGTTTCGGGTGCCGACCTGCTTTCCTTTACCTGTTCCCTTTTCTTTTTGCAATTTTCGCCGCTATCCTTATATTGGCTCTCACGTTTCAGGGACAGATAGCTCAGTTGGTAGAGCAAAGGACTGAAAATCCTTGTGTCGGGGGTTCGATTCCCTCTCTGTCCACCGGGTGAGTTCGGCTGAAGTCCTTCAGTTGAAGCCGGATACTTGTCATATCTTCTTTTTTTCAGCATACAATACCATACTGGCAAAACAG
>JAKSDB010000014.1 GCA_022360415.1 Chlorobiales bacterium | reverse complement strand
TCGAGGTAACGCAAACGGACAGATTCCGCGAGAATTGTCATCTGCCTGCCCGCGTCGTTGAAATAGTATTCCCTTGTGACAGCGTACCCCTGTGCTTCGAGAATATTTGCAATACAGTCTCCCAGAACCCCTCCTCGTCCCCTGCCTATCGTGAGCGGGCCGGTAGGATTGGCGCTGACATATTCAACAATCGCGGTTTTTCCTCTACCGGTATGACCCTGGCCGAATGTATCGCCTTCACTGATAACCTGTTCGAGCAGCCGCATGATAAATGCCGGCTCGAGATAGAAGTTGATGAATCCCGGGCCTGCGATTTCTGTTTTCCTGACAGTTTCCGGCTCGAACGAAAGATGTTCCGTAATCTGAAGAGCAAGTTCACGGGGAACGGTCTTGCGCTCTTTTGCAAGCACGAGGGCGATGTTGGTTGAGAAGTCTCCGAACCGGTTGTCGGCAGGTTTTTCTATCTGAATATCTCTTTCTGTTTCAATACCTGCCGCAACAAGGGCTTTTCGTATGTTTTCGATGAAATAATCCCGCATGTCGATATGAAGTTGCTTAACTTTCCGATGGCTGTTCCAGAAACATTGTCTCCAGAATCTTCGCCGGATCGAGGGAGGTAAAGTCGTCGACGACCGTTACGACGCCCGGAAGGGCTCTCATGATTTCCGCAGGATTTGTTGTCGCAAGCGCGATACTTTTCATGCCGGCAGCATGCGCCGCTGCCAGACCGGGCAACGCATCTTCAAAAACAACACATCTGGACGGATCGGCATCGAGCAGTTCAGCCACACGGAGAAATATGTCCGGGCAGGGTTTCCCCTGCCTCACCTGATGAGAACCCACCACAGCCTGAAACCGGTTTTTCAGTCCCGGAATGCCAAGTGTATACTCAATGTTTCTCGCACCCGCGCCGGTCCCGACCCCAAGCCTGATATCCAGTGATTCCGCCTTGTCGAGGAACGTTTCAAGTCCCCCGACCGGGCGAATTTCGTCCCTGTACATGAAACGGTAGAGAAAATCCTTGAGCTCGGTCAGCCGGTCGGCTTTTTCGGGAGTTATGTCTTTGTCAAGAAAATGGCGCAGCACGTCGAGCCCTTTCATCCCGGCGGTTTCACGGAGATAGCGTTCGGAATCGAGGCCTTCAAGTCCGTAATCATGGAAAAGCTCGACCCACGAACAGGCATGCATTTGCATGTTGTCGACAAGCACACCGTCCATGTCGAAGATGAAAGCAAATGTCTCCTGGTACCGCACTTTCCGGGTTCCTGTTTTGGTTATTGGTTTCAGCCGATTTTCATTGCTTCATGGACTTCCTGCATGGTTGTTTGAGCAATCCGACGGGCAAGTTTTTCTCCGCTCAACAGGATATCTTTCACCAGATCCGGCCGGGCAGCATACCCTTCCCGTTTTTCAAGGATCGGAGCAAGCTCTTGCGAAATGGCGGCAGAGCAGAGCTTTTTACAGTCAACACAACCCAGTGCGCCCGATCTGCAATCGCGCTCTATTTCCTCGACCTTTTCAGGCGGCGAGAACCTGCAATGATAGCTGAAAACCGTGCACACTTCAGGTCTGCCGGGATCGTTTTTTCTGATCTTCTGCGTATCGGTGACCGCTTTTCGCAGCTTGTTTTGCACCTCTTCCGGCAAGTCTGAAAGCAGGATTGTGTTACCGAGGGATTTGGACATCTTCATTTTGCCGTCCAGGCCGGCAAGGCGTGAGAATTTTGTGATTTTCGGTTCCGGCTCTTCAAAAACATCTCCGATTTCAGGGTGCTGGTACTGTTTATTGAAACGCCGTGCTATCTCTCTGGTTATTTCAACATGGGGCAGCTGGTCCTCACCTACAGGCACTGCATTTCCTTTATAGAGAAGAATATCGGCAGCCTGCAGAACAGGGTAACCGAGATGGCCGTATGAAACAGCTTCCATGTTGAGATCCCTGACCTGATCCTTGAGCGTCGGATTTCTCTCGAGTCTGGAGGCAGTAACAAGCATCGCAAAAATCAGAAACAGTTCCGTATGCTGTTTAACCTGAGACTGACGGAAAATGGGACTTTTCTCAGGATCAACGCCCGCGGCAAGCCAGTCGGTCACCATATCGATGGTACAGTCAAAAACATCGGATGTTTCAAGCGACGTGGTAAGGCTGTGGTAATCGGCAATCAGGAAATAGGTGTCGAATGTTCTTTTCCCGCCTGCCTCCACCTCATTCTGTCTTGCCACCCAGTTTTCAAGCGCGCCGGTATAGTGACCCAGATGCAGCTTGCCGGTAGGGCGCATGCCGCTTAAGATTCTTGTTTTGCCCATAATATCATGATCGGGACGTGAACTGAGCACGCGGTATGACTTCGCAGGCTCAGGCTGCCGGTTCTCTCAAAGGCACTGGAAGTTATAACAGTTGCCAGAAAGATAAAAGCGGTTTGTAGGGATGAACCTGGTGTTTTTTTGGTTTTTGTTTGTATGAAATTAATTTTTCATACTATATTTACAGCCCTTCACAGAGCGAAAGATTTTGGGAGCAAGTCCTATACAACATTCGGTTACCCAACCATGTCAGGTCCGGAAGGAAGCAGCATCCGGTAATTTGTAATGTGTGATATAGTAAGCTTGCTCTCTTTTTTTTCTCTGAGCCCGCCGGTTTACATTCTGCTGTGCAGGAAAAACTTTTTATTACTTTTCGCTATTGTAATTCCCCGAAACGCGGCTCTTCTGTCTTAAGAGTCGGGAACATTGAAACCGTTGTCAAAAAAAAGTAGTACGCGTTTCCAACATAAAAGAGGACAAGAATGCGCTCAGGCATAAAAAAGGAAGACCTGCTGAAAGAGCCGATCAGGCATATCGATATCAAATCGCTCGATGTCATACCGCTCGTCGAGCAAATGTCAG
>JAKSDB010000418.1 GCA_022360415.1 Chlorobiales bacterium | reverse complement strand
GGACGATGCCAAACCATTCGTCGCGGCCCTACTCGCTGGTGCGGCTGTCCGGCTCGACGGCGAGGCCCCTTGGCTTTCCGAGTCTAATTTGCCGTATGCCCGCGACGCTGATCTCTCACTCCACGTCACCGACCGAGCAGATGAGGGCGACGCGCGAACGCTCGTTTACCATCCATCAGTGCTCGCGCTCGGCATTGGGTGCGAGCGGGGCACGAGTGTTGACGAAACCGTTGCACTTGCTCGCCAATGCCTCGCCGATGCCGGCCTGTCGGAAGGGGCCGTTGCGTGCGTGGTCTCGATCGACCTAAAGGCTGACGAGCCGGCCGTGCACGGGGTCGCCGATGCATTCGGAGTGCCCGCGCGGTTTTTTCCGGCCGCTCGCCTGGAACAGGAAACGCCGCGTCTCGCGACGCCGTCCGAGGCCGTGTTTCGGGAGGTCGGTTGCCATGGGGTCGCCGAGGGCGCGGCTCTGGCGGCGGTTGGGCCGGATGGCGGGTTGGCCGTTGCAAAGCGCAAGAGCAAACGGGCGACCTGCGCCGTCGCGCGCGCGCCGGCACCGTTGGATCCACGCAATATTGGCCGGCCTCAAGGGCGCCTCGCGGTCGTCGGCATTGGCCCCGGTGACGCGGCTTGGCGCACGCCGGAAGTAGACCATCTGATTGCTGCATCCGATCATTTGATCGGTTATGGGCTTTACCTCGATTTGCTGGGGGACGCCGCGAATAACAAGCAGCGGCACGCTTACGCGCTCGGTGAAGAGGAAACGCGGGTGCGCGCGGCGCTCGCTCTCGCTGCTAACGGCCAAGCCGTCGCCCTTGTGTGCTCCGGCGACGCCGGCATTTATGCCCTGGCAAGTTTGGTGTTCGAATTGATCGACACCGAGAATCGCGCGGATTGGCGCCGCATCCGAATTGACGTTGCGCCCGGCATTTCAGCGCTTCAGGCCGCAGCGGCGCGGGTTGGTGCGCCCTTGGGTCACGATTTCTGCGCGATCTCGCTATCGGATTTGTTGACGCCTTGGTCTGTTATCCATGATCGGATCGATGCCGCCGCGCGTGGCGATTTTGTCATCGCCTTCTACAACCCAGTTTCGCAGCG
>JAKSDB010000407.1 GCA_022360415.1 Chlorobiales bacterium | reverse complement strand
CCAATACCCGCGACATTCGAACAGACTGGCGTCAGCAGGTCCGGGTAGTTCGGCCGGTGTATAATGAAAGTCAGGGAAGAAATGCCGGGATCACGAAACGTGACCTTGAAGCATCGCTGCAGAGGAACTTTAACGGCATTACAGCCGGAACGGTCAGGGAAGGCGATGAGCTGATCCCCATCGTATTCCGGATGCCCCGCAGGGAACGTGCAACCGTTGACGAGTTGAAAAACGTTCAGGTATGGAGCTCGGGACGCCAGAGCTTTCTGCCGCTCGGCCAGGTTGTCTCGGCTATCGGCAGCGAATGGGAATGGCCGATCATCCAGCGAAGAGACAGAATGCGGGCCGTTACCGTACAGTGCAACGCGGTCTCCGGCCTTGCCGAACCTTTGCGCCAATCGATGCTCAAGGAGATGGAATCCATAGAAATACCGAATGGTTACACAATGGAGTGGGCCGGAGAATACAAGGAGTCGAATAAGGGAACCGAGCCTCTTGCCCAGATATTTCCCCTTTGTGTTCTCGGGATGTTTTTCATTCTTGTCTGGCAGTTCAACTCGTTGAAAAAAGCAGCCGCGATCTTTCTTACCGTTCCGTTATCCCTTATCGGGGTCACTGCAGGGCTGCTCATAACCGGTCAAGCATTCGGATTCATGGCCATACTCGGCTTTCTCGGTCTATCCGGTATGCTGATCAAAAACGCCATCGTGCTTATCGAACAACTGGAGATCGACCTGAAAAACGGCAAGGAACCCTACCGGGCGGTTCTCGACTCTGCCGTCAGCAGACTCAGACCGGTAGTCATGGCAGCCTCAACAACCATTCTCGGTATGTTGCCGTTGATTACCGACCCACTGTATGCCGCCATGGCTACAACTATCATGGGAGGGCTCTTTGCAGCCACCTTCCTGACCCTTGGAATAGTGCCGGTACTTTATACTCTTTTCTACAGGATACAACCCGATGACAACTATGTATAACAACAACTTGATAAGGAAAATTGTCACTCTTCTATTGTTTCTCCTCTTGCCTGCGCAAGGCCTGAAAGCCTCGGAATCGGCGGGGACTGTTCCGGAAGAATACCTGACCATAGAAAAAGCAAAACAGACCGCTCTTGAAAACAACCCGGGTATTCAGCAAACCCTTGCACGAATACGTTCTGCGAAAGCTCTTCTCGGGCAGGCATATGCATCCTGGTTTCCTACCGTTTCGGTCAGCGGGGGCTATTTCCACCGCCACCTCGACATGCAGCCGGACTGGCAGCCTGACATACGTGTAAAAGAGGATATAAGAGAGACTACAGGCAACCTCGAACTTAACTGGCTGCTTTTTAACGGCTTCGCCCGAAGAGCGGAAACTCTTGCCGCCAGTTATGGAGCCGAGCAGGCCAGAAAAACGCACGCCGACACACAGCGCCTTCTTATGGTGTCGGTTGCAACAGCTTACTATCAGGCACAACTTGCCAGAGAAAACATACGGATTGCAGAAAAAAACGCGGAATTCAACAGAACTCTCGAAAAAAGTGCCACGATACGCCGCCAAGTCGGAACCGCACCCAGGTCGGAAATGCTCAACTTTTCCATTAGAACGATTCAGGCTGAAAGCGACTCCATTCAAGCCGACAGAAATTATACCATAGCACGGACAGTGCTTGCTGAACTCATGGGTGTTTCAGGCAGCAAACCTGCTATCGCACTTTCCCCTGCAAGAAAAAACATTGAAACCACCGACACAACCCCTCCTTCATACGAGCAATTGATTGCTATCGCCATAAAAAACAGACCTGACTTGCAGGCTGTAGAAGCCGGCATTAACGCTGCGGTACATCGAAAAAACGCAGCAAAAGGCTCCTGGCTTCCCTCAATCGGCCTCACCGCAGGTCTTAACTATACAAAGCAAACCGGAGCCGAT
>JAKSDB010000366.1 GCA_022360415.1 Chlorobiales bacterium | reverse complement strand
TTCCCGGTGTCGTTCATGCCGATCAGAGGGCGGTTCCATCTCCAGATAGTCCCGTTATGCAGTCTGAGATGATTGAGCCGGTTGAAATCCTGATCGAATGTTTCAGGGAGAAGTACGGGAAATCCGTCCAGATTTTCAAGAAAAACTTCCCTGAGAGAGTTTCGAACGTAACCGCTTCCGAACGTAACTCTCGATATAATCCTTCCGTTTTTATCGCAGAAAGACGGCAGTTTGACTGCCTGTTCGAAGAGCGGTATTCTGGTTTCGTGCCAGAGCTCTCTGCCGTAAAGAAAAGGTGCGTTTGCAGTGAGAGCAACCATCGGGGCCGAAAGAACGTGTGCAATGTTGTACTGACGGGCTGCGGTTTCAGGAGAAACCTGCAGGTGTATCTGCAAGGATGTCGTTGCAGCTTCCGCCATGACATCGTGATGTGTGACATCAAGAATATCCCGCTTTCCCTCAATGTGAATTTTCAACGGTCTGCGTTTTCTTGATCTCAGTATCTCGCGGTTCAAAGCAGCATATCGCTGCAAGGGGGAAATATGTTCCAGTGTAAGCATCCGGTCTTCGATTGTCGGAAGAATACCTATCATGAGTATCCTGCAATCCATTGCAGCGGCGTTGGAAATACAGGTTTTCCAGGTTTGCGACAACTCCTTGTCCAGATGGGAGGGAAGGTGTTTGTCAAGCAGGTGGGGGTTGGTATTTATTTCAAAATTGTATTTCGATAGTTCCGCTACAACGAGGTTGCTGTTGACCCGCTCAAGAAATTCCTCGTTTCGGGGTACAGGGGTGTATTTTTCATTTACAAGCCACCCTTCAAGCTCAAAGCCGCACATTTCAACCGATTTCTCGAAATCGCCCGAAGAAAACCGGTCCATCAGGATTTTGGTTTCTTTTCTCAGGTTTTCCCGGAACCGACTGAAATCGGATTCACTGAAAAAGTTCTGTCCGATATTACTGCCCATAGTATTTTTACCTCAGATACCTGTGACCCGAACTGAGCGTTTCAGCGCATGCTCAATAATAGCAGGTTTTTTAAAAACAATCTGTTATGATGTGTTTATAGTGAGATTGTTCCTTGCCTGCCAAGTGCAAGTCAAAACTGATAAAGAGCCGCATTTGTTGAAACCCTTCGGCAATCGCTCAACGTAGGTGTGATACAGGTGTCTCTCTAAGAAAATCTCAACAATCGCCGGATAAGATGCAAATTATTACCATCAAGCCATTTTTGACTTTTTCCGTTGATGGATGCTGCATCAGGTGCGGAATGACTGTGTATACTCCGTAATTCATCCAGGGAGAAGCCGGGGAAAGGGAAAAAGTGGGCGAATGAACAGTTACAGCCGATGTGAAAAATACAACAATTTCATAACTTGTGTAAGAAGATTGCATGAACGGTTCGGAAAAGAATGATATGAAAGAAAAACGAATAGCCGAATCTTTTATACTCGGCTCACTGCTTTGCGCAGGACTGATTGTGTCCGCCTATCTCGTTTCACAGGGCTTCACTCGTTTCAAGGCACTTGAACGTACGGTTATCGTCA
>JAKSDB010000140.1 GCA_022360415.1 Chlorobiales bacterium | reverse complement strand
CGAGCGTTTCGTCACATGTTGTCTGCGCTGCCTGAAATCACTCACAGCAGCCAATCCCCGGAGAAATCTGAACGGAGCAAGCAGAAGGAAAAAAATCATTCCGGACCATGCATGATGTTTGAAGAGCAGCCGCAGTACCGACAGGTTTTTTCGCCAGAGCTTCGGTAACCCAAGCTCACCCTTTCCCGAAGCACTCACACGGTGCCACACTTTCGAGGACGGCACATAGAGTATTTTTTGCTTTCCCTTTTTTATCCTCAGCGACAAATCCACATCCTCACCGTACATCCTGAAGGCGGGATCAAACCCGCCCAGGTCTTTGAAATCGCTTGCGCGCATCGCAAGACAACATCCTGTCGCATAACCGGTCTCATGGGAAATTTCGAAACGCTCCCCGTCATGCTGACGGATCCCCCTGTGGGCAATTTTACCGGTAAAAAGATTCACTTCCCCACCGGCATACCATATCCGGTCGGGTGCATCCATGTAAAAAATACGGGGAACAGTTATTGCGACATCTTTCCTCTCCCGCAAAGAAGCAATCAGCGGATCGAGAAAATCCGGAGCGACAGTCGTGTCGTTGTTCAGGAAAACCACATAATCCGCGCCTCTTGCAAAGGCACGCTCATTGCCTGCATTACAGCCGGCACCATACCCCCGATTACTTTTCAGCTCAAGGACATCACAGTGAGGAAAACGCTGCCGGATCTGTTCAATCGACCGGTCGGTTGAAGCGTTATCGACAACCATGACGCGCATACTTTGGCAATCGACCGACGTGAGCGACTGAAGACATCGCATGGTGTCTTCTGCATTGTTCCAGTTCACCACGATCACATATACCGCTTCCCCGGTATCGCTCACCCGATCACCTCCCTGGAAAAAGATTCGAGCTTCTCTGCAAAAATATCCCAGGAAAACTTTCGTGCGTGCTGTTTCACCATTCGTTCGTAAGGAATTTTTTCCCTGCTGTCGAGAAAATCACAGATAGACTCCGCCAAAGCCGAAGGATCCAGAGAACTGACAACAGCACCTGTCCGGCCTTCCAGAACGGACTCCGGCAAGCCTCCCCTGTCTGAAACCAGTACGGGACGACCGAACCCGTATGCCTGCTGTACAACTCCCGACTGAGAAGCTTCCCTGTATGGCAGTACAACAACATCAGACGCCGAGAAAAAAAGGGGCATGCGATCGTTCGAAACAAACTCCGCATATATCTTCACCTGTCTGCCAATACCAAGCCGCTCGATACGATCACGAATTATCTTTTCCCCATGGTAGAACTCACCTGCAACCAACAGCCTCGTTGCGGGGTAACGGCGAACCACTTCCGGCATGGCATCTATCAGGATATCCAGCCCCTTGTACGCCCTGACGTACCCGAAAAACAGCAATACCGGACCCGGGGGTTCAAGCCCGAGCTGCCGGCAGGCGTCTTCTTTCGGGGGAACAGTGCTATCAGGGTTGTAAACAGGATGAAACAGGGATCTGACGGGAACTTCAGGGTAGGACTTCTTCACCTGACACGCAACATGCGCAGAAAGGGTTATTACACCATCAGCCGACATCATCAGAAGATCGCGCAATATCTTTTCTCCAGGAAACCTCTCATGCGAGGTATAATTGTGCATCAGCACAATCATTCGCTTCCCTGAAACAAGCCTGAGCAATGCGTAAAGTGGCGCAAACAAACCAGTCCAGTAAGCGCATAGTATCAGGTCGGGGTTCCTGCGTCTGATCAGGCGGGCAACGGCTGCCCAGCTAAAAGGACTGAGCGTGTCAAGAAGCGGAAGGACATCGCTCACAGGTTTGCGGGACATTCCGGGCTCATAAACCGCTTTGCCCCGAAACAATATCCCGGGATAGAGCCGCTTGAAAGAAATCGCATCGACCTTGTTTCCACGTTCGAGCAGAGCCTCGTGCAGATTTGAACTGAAGCGGGCAATTCCTCCTTTCAGGGGGAAAAACGGGCTGACAAATGCGATATGCAGGGCTCTCAAAGGCACAATCAAACGTTATTGATTCGGGCTCTGTGCGACGTATCAAGCGACCGGGTTTTTCGCTGGTACAGACCTGTCAGGATCGAAATCTTCATGCCCCGACAGCCTCATGATTCATGACAAACAACGAACATTCCTTTATGTTTCAGGAGCACAGACCCTTTAAACGCAAAAAGGCATGAAACAAAGGGGGTTTACTGTTCACCGAAACCCTGCTCGAAAAAATCTATCAGCTGCTTCGCTGCTTCCTCTTCATCATCACCATCAAGCTTCAGGATGAGCTTTGTGCCTTTCGGTGCCGCAAGGCTCATGACACCGATAATTGATTTTGCGTTTACTTCAGAACCCCGCATTTCAATAAAAAAGTCGGCTTTGAAACGAGACGCAAGCTTGACAACCGCCGCCGCAGGCCTGGTATGCAGTCCCGCCTTGTTTTTAACAATAACTTCGTGGATAATCACGTGAATAAAGTCAAAAGTAAAAATTCAAAAGGCAAAAAGCTTGATAGCGGGCAGCAGGAAGATACATAGTTCCTCTGAACGGAATAGCCATACGGCTATCCAGCTACCCCGCCATCAAGCTCCTTAATCATGGCAATCTCGTCACAGGCCATGAGTTTCGGGCAGTTTGTGCAATCTTTCCATATCTTCTGTGGAAAGGTTTCCTTGTTCACTTCCCGGTAACCACGACTGAGAAAAAAACCCGGACTGAGCGTCAGAACAAAAGCAGTTGTAACCCCTTCTTCCCGCAGGATATCCTCAGCCTTGCCAACAAGCATACTGCCGACCCCGCGCCGCTTGAACGTATCGATAACGGCAAGAGTACGGATTTCAGCAAGATGGAGGGTAAAAAAAGAGATCGCGCACGAGCCGATAATCTGCCTATTCTGTTCTGCGACCAGGAAATTACGAATATTCTCTATAATATTCTCGGGCGAGCGTTTGAGCATAACCCCCCTGTCCGCGAATAGTGTTGTTATAGCCCCGATCGCCTCTGCGTCGGCAAGGCGCGCTGTCCTTACTCTGATATCGGTTGCTGCCATTTTTTGTCACCTTGTTTCGTTTTTTAGTCGGGCAGCATCCCGGGACTGTTCGAGCTTTTCCCACAGCACATCCTTCAGCTCTTCAAGCCCCTGCCCTGTAATGCTTGAAACCTTCAGCACCTCTACCTCATTCTCCATTTCCGGACAACTGAAATTCTCGGGAACGATATCCATTTTTGTTATCAACAACACTCTCGGTTTGCCAAGCATCTCCAGGTCAAATTTTTCCATCTCTTTCAGGAGCATCGCGTATTCAGCGCCAATATCACCGGATTCAGCTGAAACCAGCACAGCAAGCACTTTTGTCCGCTCGATATGTTTGAGGAACTGGAGGCCAAGCCCCTTGCCTTCGGCTGCGCCCTCGATGATCCCCGGAATGTCAGCCATAACAAATGAATTGTAGTTCCTGTACTGAACAATTCCAAGGTTCGGCACAAGGGTGGTAAAGGGATAATCGGCGATTTT
>JAKSDB010000028.1 GCA_022360415.1 Chlorobiales bacterium | reverse complement strand
ACGCGCGAGAATGGTCTCGACATCGTCTCCGACATAACCCGCTTCCGTCAGGGATGTCGCGTCAACGATGGTAAAGGGTACTTCGAGAAGGTTTGCCAGCGTCTGGGCAAGCAGGGTTTTACCTGTGCCGGTAGGACCGATAAGCAGAATGTTGCTTTTTTCAATCACCACATCATCATCGTCACGCACCCATTCCTGCGACTCGATCCGCTTGTAGTGGTTGTAGACCGCGACTGCAAGCGATTTTCTTGCTCTTTCCTGACCTATTACGTACTGGCCGAGGGAGTCCATAATGGACTTCGGGGAGACAAGGCGCGGCTGAAAAGGCTTGCCGCCTGATGGTGAAACGGGTTTTATTGCGCTGATTTCTTTCCGAAGAATATCCACGGAGCTCATGATGCACCGGTCACAGATAAACGCGTTGGGACCGGCGACCATACTGTTTACTTCATCACTTCCTCTTCCGCAGAATGAACAGAGTACAACGTCATTTCCTCCGCTGCTCCCTTTTTTCCCTTTTATTCCGCCGTTATCCTTTGACATAAATAATCCCCGCTAAAATCCCATTCTCGCCAGGCTGTCGAGAATATGCTGTATCGCGATCGATAGCTTCGGATGGTCTTGTTCAAAATGCCCGACTGCGTCTCCGAGACGTTCTGTCAAACCTTCATGGTCCTCTTCGATGTCGGTTTCCTTTTTGACAAGCCTGCTGATATCCTCTTTCAGCTCACCGAGGACCTCACCCGTGCGCTCATCCACCGTTTCGGTCTGTTCGAGTTCTTCGTGCAGCTGCACGAGCAGTTCCTGCAATCTCTGCTTTTCCATACGGCAATAATGATGTGATCACGGAAGGTTTGTACTACCCATCAGGTAACGGTCACACTCACGGGCCGCCGCCCTTCCTTCGTTGATTGCCCAGACAATCAGGCTCTGGCCTCTGCGCGCATCTCCGGCGGCAAAAACCTTTACCATGCTGGTTCTGAAATCATTGTACTCGGCCTTGATATAGGAATGCTCCCCCTGCTCTACCTTCAACTGTTGTAATAACCTTTCTTCGGGCCCTAAAAATCCCATGGCAAGCAGAATCATGTCAGCGGTGATAATTTCTTCCGTACCGGAAACCGGCTTGGGAATCGAACGTTCCTCTTTTTTCACCCACTCGACCCGGCAGATTTCCACGCCTGTTAAACGGCCGTTGCCGTCACCAAGCAGCTTCTTGGTCATGATGCTGTAACGGCGGGGATCCTCGCCCTGAATTGCAGCAGCTTCCTCCTGGCCGTAATCAACCATGAGGGTTTTCGGCCATTCCGGCCATGGATTGTCCTGCTGTCGCTCAAGCGGAGGTTCGGGCATAATTTCAAGCTGTACAATGCTTTTACATCCCTGCCGAATGGCTGTCGCCACGCAGTCGGTACCCGTATCGCCGCCTCCTATAACTACAACCGCCTTGTCTTTCGCGTTTATTTTCGGCGCGTTGCCACTGAGCACCGCTTTGGTGCTTGCACGAAGGTAATCCATCGCGAAATGAACCCCCTTGCTGTTCCTGCCCTCAACATCGAGATCTCTTGGCCTGGTCGCACCGGTACACAGCACCACCGCGTCGAACTCCTCGATCAGCTTCTCTGCGGAATAGTTCTTGCCGACTTCAGTGTTCACAACAAAACGTATTCCCTCCTGCTTCATGAGATCGATACGACGCTGCACAACACCTTCTTTATCGAGTTTCATGTTCGGAATACCGTACATCAGCAACCCGCCGATCCTGTCATCACGCTCGAATACGGTGACAGTGTGACCGGCCATGTTGAGCTGATCGGCACAGGCAAGACCGGCAGGTCCTGAGCCAACAACAGCCACACGTTTTTGGGTTCTTTTTGTAACCTTCCGCGGCTTGACCCATCCCTGTTCGAAAGCATATTCGATAATCGAGCACTCGATGCTCTTGATTGTCACCGGAGGCTCGATAATCCCGAGCACGCATGAGCCTTCGCATGGAGCAGGACAGACCCGTCCGGTGAACTCGGGAAAATTATTGGTTTTCATCAGGCGCTCGAAAGCCTCACGCCAGAACCCTCTGTAGACGTGATCGTTCCACTCGGGAATAAGGTTATGGATCGGACAGCCCGAAGTCATCCCGCCGAGCATGATTCCTGTATGGCAGTACGGCGTACCGCAGTCCATACACCGGGCACCCTGCTCACGCAAGGCATCTTCCGGCATTTCCTTGTGGAATTCCTTCCAGTCCTTTATACGCTTGAGAGGCGGCCTGTCTTCAGGAATCGCCCTTTCAAACTCCATAAACCCCTTTATTTTACCCATATACTACGCAATTCATTTAACGGGATCCCTCATGCTTTTCCTGCCTCAGTTTCCTGATACTCTCGCAGGGTCGTGAACATTTTTCTCGAATGCCGCCATAACTGCCTCCTCGCCGGCCAATCCTTCCTTCATGACACTTTCCATGGCTTCCATGGCACGTTTGTAATCATGAGGGTATATTTT
>JAKSDB010000091.1 GCA_022360415.1 Chlorobiales bacterium | reverse complement strand
ATGTTCGTGAACTGGAGAATATCGTTGAGAGGGCTTTAATCCTGAATCCTACCGGTCCGCTTACATTTGATCAACTCAATTTTACAATGGAGAGCCCGGGTAGTTCCGATGATTTTTTAGCGGAAACCGACAACCTCAATGAAATGATATCCCGGCATATCCAAAAAGTACTCGACAAGACTGGAGGGAAAATCCATGGGCCGGATGGTGCAGCTGAACGGCTGGGTATCAATGCCAATACACTGAGAAACAGGATGGATAAGCTGGGGATGAAGTATAGAAAGACATACTTAGAATGAATGTTTTGCAGGCACCCCCAGGACTATTCTTCCTCAGCGAAGAAGATTTCCGCTATGGCTTCGGGGATGGCCCCAAGGATATCTTCCGAAGAGACAAGGCTTGAGATGTCGTTGGCGAGGTCTCCCGCACGACCGTGGTGTATGCTTACGCGGGTATCGACATGAGGGGCGAAGAAGGCAGAATCATGGATCTCGCTGAGAGGGGAGTCTGCCTTGGCAGCGATCCCGGTGAACATCCCGGTTCATGGTTTCTCGCCGGCGCGGTCAGCTTCTTCGAAGCAGGGAAAACCAGGTTCAGTGCTCTCTGGGAAAAAGCGAGGCCGGATGTGATTTTCAAGGACAGAACAGGGGAGGAGTGACGATCTCTGTTGGCAGAGATTGCAGGTTTCGCAGATCTTCAATTTCACCAAGGACTGCTGTAAACTGAATTAGGCCCATTAGCATTTACACACTATTGAATAGGCAATAGCGTCTATCTTTCATAGTCTTCTTCTCCCAACGGTCAAGGCTAAGCAGCGGCAAAAAAAAGTCCGCCAGATATATCATTTTACCAAATTATTTTCACTAAAACACCTAAACTTAAAACACAACCCACGCTTTTTTGCCGTCTGACTTGAGCGATTTTTTATATTCAATCATTTAATATATCCATATTGTCAAACACCCAATCTATTGTATCGAATTCATTATGAACCAGTTTATTATATACTAGTTGAGGAACAATATACTTTGTGATTGCGTGAAGACTGATGTCGTTAGTATTACTCCCTAGGTATTCGTGTGGATCCATACAGAATTTTATATATCTGTTGTCAATATTTATTACGTACGCATATAATTTATCTACATTGTAGAATGAGGCTTGTTCATTTTTATGAATGGTCAGAAATCTACTAGCTTTTCTTCCATACTCTATATAATTCGTAGATCGTTTTTGGAATGCATGTAGCGTTGAAACAGCTTGACTTCGCATCATCTTGCAGAACCAGAATACTGATTTATCAAAAGTATAGCCTAAATGGCGTTTTACTAGTATTTCATTCAACATGTAAACAATTCCTTTGATAAGCAAATTCTCAAATGCGACTACTACATTATAAGCGCCATGAATTGCTCTACGGTGATCCTTGATGGAGTAAAATTCTTCATGGCTTGATTTGTCTATTTCCGCTAAAATTTTTTGTCTCAAGAGCATGTAATCTTTATCGATATTTACTACAATTTGATTTGCTTCGAACTCATTGTTCTGCTGGTAATTAGAACGGATATAATTGAGTCGCTTATCTAAGATATAATTATCAAGCTCAACTTCATGATTAAAAACTATAGGTATTAATTGTTTTTCAAACGGAAGAATAAATTGGTCAGCTCCAAAGCTTTTAATTGCCAAAACGAGTTTTTCGAATGGCGATGTGAATGATCTAGAAAAATCAGCATATATTCTATCGCTTATTTCAATTGGTATATCGCATGACTCAATTAGTACTGGAAGCAAGAACTTCCTTTGGATTTTTTCTTCTTTATTTAAAGCAGCTTTCAGCTCTTTCATAACCCATTCTGATTTAACTGAGCTTTTTGATAAAAAAAGAATCAAAAAAAAACTATCACTTATGCCACCGTATATCTTCTCTAAAAGTGAATCTCCTAGCTCCATATTCCAAATATCAAACCATATAGGAAAATTTTCCGATAGCAAATGGCAAGCAACTTTGCTAACTATAGGCCTATCATCAGATGAGTAACTTAGAAAAATGCCATTCATATTTTATTGTTTTCTTTAATATAATGGGGCAAAACAGCCGCCAGAGGCATCCGGCGGCTGGTCGGTTGCATTTTTGTTGTTAGGTGGTTTCCGATTCAATTCTTGGATCCATCAATTACTGTTAGGGGTAATAACATTAAATATTCTCCAATCGTTGCTGACATGTAGCTAATAATGCATGATTGTTAGTGATATTGCATATACCAACTATTTCATAAAGGCCTTTTTTTGCTTTGTCGAATTCGTGTAATTTAACCAATTCTCCCGTTAGAAACGTCAAACAAATCGCTAAACTTTCTAGATTACCATGTTTTCTATGAATACTAATCGCCTCTTGAATAAGTATAAGCGCTGTTGGTAAATCACCCTTTTTTTTCATAATACGTGCTTTTTCATAGAGTCCGCGTGCATATTCAATAGAACCTTCTTGTGAATTGGCCTTTTGTAGCATTTTTAGCGCACCTTCCAAATCTCCCATTTCGGTACAGCATATAGCGCGGTGTTGATAATAGTTGGTAACAAAATTTCCATAATGTTTAAGCATTCTCTGTTCAATTTGAAAATACGAACTCTTTTTCTCTTCGTTCAATAGCTTATCAATTTCCTCCAGATAATCCAACGCCAGTTCCGGTTGGTGGCCTCTAATGCATATCGTCGCGAGTTTACTTAAAACGTAAAGTTTTGGAAATATTTCTTTTGCATCATCAGTAATTGATAGTGTCAGCAAAAAGTATCTGTACGCTTCTCCATAATTTCTAATCGTTAAGAAATAGTTCCCTAAAAATCCTATATTTCTCCAATCTTCTAATGCATATTTAAGACTCCATTTAGAATAATAATAACTTGGAACTATATATTCGTTTCCATAGTGATGGTTGGAAACGAAATTATTGGATAATATTCTACCAATCTCTGTTAGTATTTCTGTTGTATTTCCTGCAATTACAAATATTTGATTTTCTTTCCAATTTCCGAATGAAAAAAGCTTTTCAAATATTTCTTTTGCTTTTCTGCTTTTGAATTTGCGATATGGGAATACTTGTATTTGGCGCATATTTTGATCATGCCAAACCCAATATATCCTATTAGGTGTGTTTGCCTGACTAATCATAGGCACAATATCGTAGTCGTCTGACCCAGAATACCCTATTACGATTAGATCATTCTTACAGATGCTACTAATAAATACATCTTTCAAAAATGGATTGTTGCTAAAGGCTTCGCCTGATTGCCCTAATCTTTTCATTGTTGCTACTATGCTATTTTTTGTATCATGACCATTTTCGTCTTGTAAGGAACCATGAAGTTTCCAGACAGATTTTGTTTCTTCATCAATATGTTGTTCGTTAGAAAAGACGGTTTGAATTGATATCCCCATATTGATACAAGCCTTTTCGATCAAACAATCGAAGTTTGTTGTAAAAACACAATGGTTGCCTCTTATGAATTCTGCTAATAAATGGTGTATTAAGTTTGGAGAACTACACATTGATAACTGATTCAGTATATCCAAATTAGAATCAAATATGTCAGTTATTAACTCCATAAACTGCTCAAATCGTAAGGTGCCACTGTCAAAGCTATCTTTAATTTGATCCTTTATGTTTTCATCTATTGACAGTGCATTAATTGTTTTAAAAACTATATCCCTGGCGAGTGGTAGGTTAGATGGAGAATTATAAGATATTCCAGCACCTGTGAGGAAGGTATATGATTTCTCGGAAGATATGTAGTTAGATATCATGAGCAAGCTCAGTTATTTCCCCTTTTTAGTTCTTTGGCTTTTCGTATATTTTCTTGCGTCAAATTAGTCAACCATTGAGTATCATATTGAGATGATGCAACCAATATTTCAAGTGCAGCTTGGTATTTTTCAATGGCCTCATCATATTCTCCAACTAGGAGATGTATATTTCCAATTCCGCATATTGCTGACCCTATTGTTCTAAGATTATTTGTCTTCTTCGAATACACGATGCATCTATTAAATGCTGCTATTGCCTTTGAATTCTCCAATCGAGTCTTATAAAGATTTCCAAGATTCAAAAGATCAGATGCGACTCCATTATAATTTTCCGTTTCTAAATCTATTTCCGTTGCTTGGTCAAATAGTTCCTCAGCTTCGGAAAATTTCTCATATGATTCTTTTATTTTACCTGCTTTAAACATTTCGGCTCCCTGATTTTTCAGTATAACAGCAACATTTGATAAAGCGCTTGCCTCTTCCTCTTTGGAATTGAGGTTCCTTGAAAGGTCCAGGGCTTGCCTGTAATATTCCAAGGCTATATCGATATTAGAAAGTTTCTTGTTGCATACGCCTATGTTCTGCAAGACACTTAGATAGATTAAATCTTTTTCTTTTGTTTTATTTACATACTCTTCATATAACTTAAGCGAACCTTTAAAGTCACCTTGACTAAATTTGATATTGGCAGTAGCGAGAACTGTCTTGTTATTCTTTCTAAGCATGATTTATCAACCTTTAAAAATCAGAAATTTAAATTAGTTATCTGGCTAACAAGTCATTAGTTCCTTTATTCATATCTCATTTGAGGAGCTGCTGGGCAGAGCATCTCAAACAGATAATTTCACTCTAAATACTTATTAATAACGTAAAAATATGTAAGATCAAGAAAGCCCGAAAATCATCTTTATGGAGTAGCGGACTTGGTTTATTAGTCCCGGAGAAGCAGATACCAAACGCTCTACGATGGATCTCTTGGTATCAGTAATCCCGCCGTCATAACCCGGGTCCGACTCAGTTACACCCAATTCACGACATCTCGCCAACCGATGACCTTCAGACCGCTACGCTCATACGATTCATCTCCTCCGTACATCAGCCATGGTGGTTCGGTTTCTCCAGCGGCGAAGCGTCCTGCT
>JAKSDB010000180.1 GCA_022360415.1 Chlorobiales bacterium | reverse complement strand
GTAGCCAGAAAAGGCACCGAAAACAGCCTGCTCATCGGCTCGACCGTCGGCGTTATCGGCATCATTATCGGTGTGCTCAATTACAGCGGAGTGGTGCTTACTTTTGCCGACATCATTATCGAGCTTGCTCGCGGCCATCTTTTTCTGACAATCGGCTTTATCGCCATTGCCTCGCTGGTTCTCGGCATGGGGGTTCCTGTAACTGCGGCTTATCTGATAACGGCGGTTGTCGCCGTTCCCGCCCTGACCCACCTCGGCGTGAATCAGATCGCGGCGCACATGATCGTTTACTGGCTCTCCCAGGATTCCAATATCACCCCGCCGGTTTGTATAGCCGCGTTTACCGGGGCGGCCATTGCAAAGGCGGATATGTGGAAAACGGCGTTTTCGGCTTTTAAATTCGCCAAGTTTCTGTACCTTGCACCTTTCCTTTTCGGTTATGTTCCCGGCTTTTCGCTCGACGGTTCACCGTTCGACATTGTTCTTACCTTCGTGCTCTGTGCGGCGGGAACATGGTTCTACTCATGGCTGCTGAGCGGCATATGGCTGAAAAAGCGGGGGAATGATTTACTCTCCCAAAAAGGTTAGAGTAGCGGCCAGGTCTGGGCCGGCTGAGGATTTCCGGTGGCCAGCAGTATGGAATTGCATTCATGCAAGTGTCGGGGAGTAATGATTGTGAGAAAGGTTCTTGTTGTTTTTACACATCCTGCGCTCGAAAAGTCCCGTGTGAACAGGGCTTTGATTGAAAGGGCCGCTGCAATTGACGGAGTTACGTTTCATGATCTGTATGAGCTCTATCCCGAGATGGATATCGATGTAAAAGCCGAGCAGGAAATGCTCAGGGAGCACGATGTTATTCTGTTCCAGTATCCATTCTTTCTGTTCAGCGTACCGGCACTTCTGAAGGAGTGGATGGACCTCGTGCTGGTGCATGGATGGGCGTTCGGCAGAAACGGCAATGCCCTGAAAGGAAAATGGGTATGCCATGTCATTACCACCGGGGGCAGTAAAGCTTCGTACTCAAAAGAAGGCTACAACCGGTTTACCATGAGAGAGCTGCTTGCCCCGTTCGAACAGACAGCGAGCCTGTGCGGGATGCACTATCTCCCCCCTTACGTAATCCATGGTACCAATGTCATGACAAAAGAGGGCATAGAGGAACATGCCAAACATTACCAGGCGATGTTGCGGTTACTTGCTGACCAAGCCTTTGATCCGGATGGTCTGGGCGGAATGGACAATCTCATCGACCAATTCAGGAAAGGATAAAGCTATAGCTGTATGCATGAGGGAGGATTTTTGTTCCAGGCATTCGTCTACCTTACCGCGGCGGTAGTCTCCGTGCCCGTTGCAAAAAAGCTCGGTCTCGGATCGGTTCTCGGCTACCTCATAGCCGGGGTCATTATTGGTCCGTTTGTGCTGGGGCTGGTCGGCAGTGAAGGACAGAACGTGATGCAGTTTGCCGAGTTCGGCATTATCATGATGCTTTTCCTGATCGGTCTTGAACTGAAACCGGCAATGATCTGGAAACTGAAAGGCTCAATTCTCGGTATGGGCGGTATCCAGGTGACGGCAACGGCATTGCTTCTGATGGCGATTGCCCTGTTTTTTGGTCTGCAGTGGCAGACAGCCCTTGCATTGGGTCTTGTGCTGGCGCTTTCATCGACAGCGATTGTGCTGCAGACACTCCACGAGAAAGGATTAATGCAGACTGACGGCGGACAGAACTCCTTTTCAGTCCTGCTTTTTCAGGACATTGCTATCATACCGATTCTCGCGATTTTGCCGCTGCTTGCAACCGGTCACGCACCCTCTCATTCCGCTCACGGTGACGGTAGCCATGCTGGTGGGGCAACCTGGATCGACGGCCTGCCGATCTGGGGACAGACAATGGCAGTTCTGGGGGTTGTTGCCGGTATCGTTCTGGCGGGAAAGTACCTGATCAACCCTTCATTCCGTTTTATCGCCAAAACCAGGCTTCGTGAGCTCTTTACCGCAGCAGCCCTGCTGCTGGTTATCGCGATCACGATTCTTATGGGCAAAGTGGGACTGAGTCCTGCTCTTGGCGCATTCATTGCCGGTGTGGTTCTGGCGCAGAGCGAATACCGCCATGAACTTGAGGCCAATATCGAACCTTTCAAGGGGCTGCTTCTCGGGCTGTTTTTTATTTCCGTCGGTGCGTCGATCGACTTCGATATTATCGCTTCGAAGCCGGCGATGATCCTTGAGCTTGTTGCCGCCCTTCTGATCCTCAAGTTTCTTGTGCTGGCTGGAATCGGCAGGCTGTTCAGGATGAGCTTTGACAACACCATGCTTTTTGCCCTTGCCCTTGCCGAAGGAGGGGAATTTGCTTTCGTGCTTTTTTCTTTCGGCCTGAACAATGGTGTCTTCGAAGCCTCTCTGGTCAATCCGCTGATTGCTGTTGTGGCTCTCAGCATGGCGGCAACTCCCCTGCTGGTGCTCCTGAACGAGAAGCTTGTTCAACCGAGGTTCGGCACAAGGGAGAGAGAAAAAAAAGCTCCTGACATGATCGACAAAAAGCACAGGGTAATCATTGCAGGCTTTGGTACTGTCGGCAGCACAGTCGGGCGGTTCATGCAGGCCAATGACGAGGAAGCAATCTATCTGGATATCGATCCGGACAACGTCGACCTGCTGCGTAAAATGGGCTTGCGGGTTTTTTACGGAGATGCCTCACGTGCCGACCTTTTGCAGGCTGCCGGAGCGGCAGAGGCGGAACTGCTCATTATTGCTGTGGACAACGCGGAGAAAGCGGTTGAGATTGCAGAGACCGCCCGCAAATATTTTCCTCATCTGGAAATTATAGCCCAGACAAGCGGCTGGGAGGAGTCATTCGAACTGATCGATACGGGAGTAAAGAACATTTACCTGGGCACGCTTGATTCCGCTTTGCGTATCGGTAGTGAAGCCCTGAGCAGGCTCGGGCACAGAAAGTATCATGTCGTGAGAGCGATGAGGACTTTCAGAAAGTACGAAGAGCGGTATCTTCACGAGCTTGCCGAGATGAAACATGATAAAAAGGAACTGATCCGTGCGACGAAACAGCGGATTGGAGATCTGGAGCAGCTCATGCTGAAAGAGAGGGAAGAATTGCACAAGGACAAAGATCTTGGATGGGATGCGTCAGGGCATATGGCTGACGAAAACCACATGCGAAGTTAAGAACAGCATGTTTTTATTTTTTCTTCCCCATGGTTTCTAACTCAGCAATTATTTCCCTGATCCAGGATATCCCTTCGCCACGGGATTGGCGTGCGTCTAAAATCAAACCAAGGTTGCGTGCTGTCGTTTCGGGCTCCCAGGATTCCCGGATTTTCGGTAACGCTCTGCTCAATGCATTGGCTGCTTCTTTGTGGTCGTTGGCAAGCACTGCAAGTTCGAGCAGAGTTGCATAGTCCCAGTAATCGGGTTTGCCGCTTTCAATGCGCCTTTTGACTGCATAGGAAACAATGGGAATCAGTTCTTTGCCTTTGGGGTCGGGGGGCTCCTGTATTTCCATCAAAGTAACAGCATTGATGCCCGGGTATGCGTCTCGCCAATCTGTTTGAAATCCTTTGAGATAAACGTCAAT
>JAKSDB010000422.1 GCA_022360415.1 Chlorobiales bacterium | reverse complement strand
GTTTGATGATGCACCGGTTCTGGAAAGGCTCTATATTGCCGGGGCTGAATATATCGTGAATCAGCCTGAATTTGATCAGCCACAGAAAGTGCGGGATCTCGTATGCATGATAGAGGATAAAAACCGTGTGGTGGAGCTTCTTGAAAAAGATGGCGGTACTCGCTCGAACAGCTCCACCGGAGGAGACGTGAGTATCTCGATTGGACGGGAAAATACCTCCTCCACGGCGGAGGACTTTACCGTAGTGGCTACTCCTTACTATGTAGGCGATACCATGGGAAGACTGGGTGTTCTCGGGCCGAAAAGAATGGATTACGAGCGGGTTGTAAGGCTTGTCAATTATATGGCCTACCGATTGTCACATTCTTTATCATGAAAAGCAGCGGCAGGAAACAAGTGGCAGGTGCTGGAAAGCAGGGTGGAGAGTTTACAGAAACCGGGAAGAAAAATCACCGGGCTGTTTTCAGGTGTCAATCAATTAATAAAGGTTCTAACAGATGACAAAAAAAGGTACAAAGCATAAGCCCGAACAGAAAGGAGCGGCTGAAAAGATTGTCGGGGAAGCAATAAAGTCTGAAGATTTCGATGCAAAAATCAGGAAAGTCGAGAGCGAGTTGAACGGGAGCAGGCAGCAGGCAGTGAAGCTCAAGGAGGAGTTGATGAGAAAAGCTGCGGATTTTGAGAATTTTCGCCGGCAGAAAGAGCGTGAAACACAGATGGCAGGCAAAAGGGCGCTGGAAGAGACTATAAAAGAGCTGCTGCCGGTGGTTGACGATCTGAACCGTATCGTTGAGCACGCACCCGAGATACTTGAAAAGACAAAAGAGGCTCGCCCGTATGTTGACGCGGTAGCGCTGCTTCAAAAGAATTTTTTAAAATGGCTTTCTGACAAAGGGGTCAGCAGGATCGAGGCCCTCGGGAAAAAAATGGACGTCAATTACCATGAAGCGATAACACAGGTTGATAATCCGGAGGCGGAGTCTGATACGGTCATAGAAGAGTTTCAGGCTGGTTATGTTCTGGGAGACAGGGTGCTTCGTCATGCAAAAGTCGTGGTAGCAAAGTAGTAACAACAGAAGGGTGATTACCAGTAAATAACAATATATACAAGGAACAGTTGATAAGAGATGAAGAGAGATTATTATGAGGTTCTCGGTATATCCCGGTCGGCTTCCAAGGATGAGATAAAAAAGTCATACCGCAAGCTTGCCATGAAGTACCATCCGGATAAAAATCCGGGAGACAGTGAGGCCGAAGAACACTTTAAAGAAGTGAACGAAGCATACGAAGTACTGAGCAACGACGATAAACGTCGTCGTTACGATCAGTTCGGACATGCCGGCGTCGGATCCTCGGCTTCTTCCCAGGGCGGTGCGTATGGGGCCGGTACGGGTGATTTGGGTGATATTTTCAGTGCTTTCAGTGATATGTTCGGCGGCGGTACCAGAACCGGCGGCGGTTCTCCGTTCGGCTTTGAAGATGTTTTCGGGGGAGGCTTCAGCGGCGGCGCCAGACGATCCAGGTCATCGGCAGGTCTCCGTGGCAGTGACCTGAAAATTCGCCTGAAGCTCTCGCTTGAAGAAATCGCCAAAGGCGTTGAAAAAACATTGAAGATCAAAAAGCAGGTGCCTTGTGAAGTTTGCGGAGGAACCGGATCGAAAACAGGAGAGCTCGAAACATGCTCAACCTGCCAGGGAACAGGTGAGGTTCGCCAGGCTTCGAAAACCATGTTCGGCCAGTTCGTCAATATAACTGCATGTCCAACCTGCGGTGGAGAGGGAAAGGTTGTCAAGGACCGTTGCACGTCCTGTCACGGGGATGGAATCAAGCAGGGTGAGACTACGGTCAAGGTGAATATACCTGCCGGGGTGGAAGATGGAAACTATCTGACGCTCAGGGGGCAGGGAAACGCAGGGCCGAGGGGAGGGCTTAACGGCGACCTTATAGTGGTTATCGAGGAAAGCCCGCACAAACTCTTTATTCGCAGGGGAGACGATGTTATTTACAATCTTCCGGTCAGTTACCCGGATATGGTTCTCGGAATCAAGGTGGAAGTCCCGACGCTTGAAGGGCGCGTTAAGCTGACTGTTCCTCCCGGAACACAGCCAAACACCATGTTGAGAATCAGCGGAAAAGGTATCGGCCATCTGAAGTCTCCGGGCAGGGGAGATCATCTTGTGAGGGTTAATGTCTTCATTCCAAAGGACCTTTCACACCGTGACAGGGAGCTTCTCAAGGAGATGAAGAAATCGGATCATCTGATACCGGATGAGAAAACGGATCACGAGAAGAGCTTCTTTGAAAAAGCCCGGGATATTTTCGGGTAAGAAAAAGATGAGCACAGGAAAAAAGAGGCTGTCCTTTTGAGACGGCCTCTTTCTTTTTGTATCCTTTCCTTTTTACAGAACAGACCCAGCCACTTCGTCTACTCGAGCTCTGCCTTGGCTTCGTTAATGACGGTGACGGTTATTTTTCCGTACCCCATCTCTTCGGCATACTCCTCTGCCGCGATTCTTATCCGGTCTCTGAAGAACGAGGGTATTCTGGCGAGAAGCTCAAGAGCTTCTTCTGTCCAGACAAGAGATTTGTTGCGTGTTTTTAGGGCTTTTGTGTACGCTTCAGCGATAGTGTCGGCATATTCATCGATTGCCTGCTCGTCGGAAAGCTCCTGCGGTGTAAAAACCTTTTCCGCAAGGATCTTGTTGCGAACAAGGTGGATCTTGAGCTGGGGCAGATACATCATGTAAGCCATTGGCTCAGGGCTTCCGCAGGTAAGAAAGAGGGCGACTTTTTTTCTTCTGAGGAAT
>JAKSDB010000093.1 GCA_022360415.1 Chlorobiales bacterium | reverse complement strand
GTCGCGATTTCGTTCGCCTTCTTGTCTGCTGGTCATGCAATGATCCGAAAACGTGACCCGCAATCTGCGCTTGGATGGATCACCGTATGCTTACTGTTGCCGTTCTTGGGTGCGATTCTCTACTGGCAATTCGGTGTGAATCGAATGACGGCTGTTGGGCAACAGCTTCGCCGAAGGTGGCCGGAACCGGACAATAGCGATCTGGAAGATCCGGCCATTACGGGGCATTGGCCATCGCAACATATCGGTTTTTCTCGCTTGTCCCGAAAAGTGACGCGACGGCGTCTTGAGATAGGAAATGATGTTGATCTTTTGATTAATGGCGAAGAGGCCTATCCAGCTATGCTTGACGCCATACGCAGTGCGCGCGAGTCCATCAGTCTTTGTACCTACATCTTTGACAGTGATCGCGTTGGCCGTGACTTTGCGGATGAGCTTTCTGAAGCCGTAAACCGTGGTGTGGATGTCAAAGTGCTGGTGGATAGCATGGGGGAAAAGTATAGCCGGCCCGGTATCGCGGGAGTTCTGAGAAAAAAAGGCGTCCCGACGGTGCTGTTTCTGCCTTGGACCCTGCGACCGTTGAAACTCTACATGAACCTCTACATGAATCTCCGGAATCACCGCAAGATTCTCGTCGTAGACGGTAAGACCGCATTTACGGGAGGCATGAACATTGGCGCAAGGCATCTCGCCAACGCCGACAACAATCCCAAAAAGGCATTGGACCTGCATTTTCGAGTCCAAGGTCCAGTCGTAGCGGACATCGAACATGCATTCTTGGAAGACTGGTCATTTGCAACGGGAAAAAGTTGCCTTCGACGACAACCTTTGGATTTGCCTCAAGTAGGTTCTTTGTACTGCCGAGTCATTATCGACGGTCCCAACGAAGATTTCGAGAAACTGCGATGGATGTACATGGGAGCAACCAACGCGGCGCGGGAGAGCGTGCGCGTCATGACGCCCTATTTCGTGCCCGACCGTGAACTCGTCGCCAGCTTGAACGCAGCCGCGCTACGCGGC
>JAKSDB010000265.1 GCA_022360415.1 Chlorobiales bacterium | reverse complement strand
TTCGAAAACCTGCTGTTTTCTGCCCTCGAGTATTTCAAGTTTATCCATTGGACTTCAATCTTCTAATTGAGCGTCATACATCGAATCGTTTAACGCGGTTTCTTTTTTTGATTTTTACATCACAAGTTCGAACGATTCTTCGGGTGCATCGCGGTCCTGACGGTCCATAAGGGCTTCGAGTATTTTTTCGGCCAGTCTGAGACCTCCCATGTAGCCGACGCTCGGGAAATAGCTGTGGCCGATGCGGTCAAGGATCGGGAACCCGTGGCGGACAAACGGTATATCCTCATCGCGGGCAATGTATTTCCCATAGGTGTTGCCGATCAGGAGATCGACCGGCTCGTTCTTGATCCATTGATGCAGGAGATAGATGTCGGCTTGCGAACCATTCTTGATGTTGGCATCAGGAACACTGTCAGCAAGGATATCCCGCATGCGCTGTTCAAAAAGCTTGCCCGGTGTCCCGCTGACGATATGGACCGGTTTCATGTTCAGGTCAAGTAGAAATTCCGTAAGCGGAATAAGGGCATCAGGATCACCAAACAGGGCGACTTTTCTGCCGTGGAAATACTGCTCCATATCGGTCATGAGATCGACCAGTCGTCCTCTTTCGTCCGTGATCGATTCAGGTATTTTTTTGCCGGCAGCCTTGCCGAGGCTCATCAGGAAGCGATCGGTAGCCCTCAGCCCGACAGGAATGTCTTCCGTCTTGAACGGGACCGTGCATTTTTTGTCGAGTGCAATTGCTCCCGGCTCGCCACTGAAACAGCCCAGGGCAATCGAAGACTTGCTGTCACCGGTACTTTTCAGTGCCGGTACGGAAATGCCTCCTTTCGGATAGAACACGTGTTTACCTGTCTGCGGCGCATCGAGCACATCGGATGTGTCGGGAAAGAGCTGGATTGAAACCCCGAGTTCTTTGGCGATGCGTTTTATTTCACGCATGTCGGCAGGTTCCATCCACCCGGCTACAATGTTGATCTGGTCGAGCTGTTTGTCGGTATTTTCCGCAAACTGTTCAGCCATGGCAGCAACCATGTTAGCATAACCGGTGACGTGTGAACCGACAAAACTCGGTGTCGGCGCGTAAATCACATGTTTGCCTTCAGGAATCTTGCCGTCATCCTTTGCTTTGGTAACAATCTGCTGAAGGTCGTCACCGATCGTTTCAGAAAGGCAGGTAGAGTGGACAGCGATCAGGTCCGGTTCATAGACCATAAAGATGTTGTTGATCGCCGTGACGAGATTTGCCTGCCCTCCGAACACCGAAGCGCCTTCCGTGAACGAGCTTGTTGCAGCCATCACAGGTTCCTTGTAATGGCGGGTCAGGGTGCTGCGATGATACGAGCAGCACCCCTGTGAGCCGTGGCTGTGAGGCAAGCAGCCGTGTATGCCGAGAGCCGCATACATGGCGCCTATAGGCTGGCAGGTTTTTGCCGGGTTGATCGTGAGCGCCTCACGCTCCATCACCTCTTTTTTTGTATGCCGTAATAGCATGTTGTTTAATCTCCTTTTTTTGGGCACCTCTAAAAACTTATTGCGCGTCTCGATTGCTGCGTTGGGTGGTGCTCGAAATCCTCACGTACTATTAGTACGCTCCGGTTTCTCCGGCTCCGTCCGCCTTGCACTCGAACCGCTCATGACACTTTTTAGAGGCGCCCTTAATTTTTTGCTATGCACCCTGATTACGTCGTTGCCCCGATTCTATAAGGACTCGCGACAATTAATAGCGGTGCCCTTTACTGTATCACGTAGTCCGCTTCCAGCTCGCTTGAAGCTTCTTCCCATGGCGCCTGTATCAGTTTCCACACCCGGCTGTTTACCATCCGGTCGATATCCTTGTAGAAATTGATCGCGCCGGTAAAGCCTGCATAAGGGCCTCCGTAGTCGTAACTGTGAAGCTGCTTCAGAGGGACACCCATTTTCTGGACGACATATTTTTCCTTGATGCCGGCACAGAAAATGTCGGGTTTGTACAATTCGATCAGCTTCTCGCTTTCATAATGGCTGATGTCGTCGATGACGAGCGATCCTTTTTTCATATCCGGCATCATGCCTTCATAATCCCTGATGTCGAGACCCGCCTCTTTCAGCTTTGCAAGATCCTCCTCGGTTTTTCTAGGCCGGTATTTTTCCGGATCGGCGCTCACCTTCAGCTCTTCGATGTTTTTGCTGTCGGCATCGACCTTGATGTTCGGGATGACCTTGCGGCCTTCATAGTCGTCGCGGTGCCCGAACTCGTATCCTGCAGAGAGGGTTTCCATGCCGAGTTCTCCGAAAAGTTCCTGGTAGTGGTGCGCTCTCGACCCACCGACAAACAGCATGGCAAGCTTGCCTTTTGTTTTCGGATAGATCTCTTCGATTATCGATGAAACGGCCGGCATTTCTTCTGCGATGACCTCTTCAACCCTTGCCATCAGCGCGTCATCTTCGAAATAGCGTGCAATCCTGCGCAGTGATTTCGCGGTTGATTCAGCTCCGATGAAGTTGACTTTCATCCATGGGATGCCGTATTTGGTTTCCATCATCTCGGCCATGTAGTTGATCGACCGGTGGCACATGACGACGTTCAGATCAGCAGTGTGTGAGTTTTCGAACTGATTGATCGTCGAGTTGCCGCTGAAGCTTGCAACCATGGTGATACCACATTTCTCGAGCAGCCGTTCGATTTCAAATGCGTCGCCGCCGATATTATATTCGCCGAGCATGTTGATCTTGAACTTCCCGCCCTTGTCGGAGTCATCGAGACCGACAACGTGTTTGAAGACCTGGTTGTTGGCAATGTGGTGACCGGCAGACTGGCTGACTCCTTTATAGCCTTCGCAGCTGAAGCCGAAAATGTTGCAGTCTCCGAGTTTTTCCCGCATCTCTTTTGCAACGGCATGAACGTCATCGCCGATAAGCCCGACCGGGCAGGTCGAGAAAATGCCTATGGCTTTCGGATGGAAGAGATCATATGCTTCCTGGATCGCCTGTTTGAGTTTTTTCTCGCCCCCGAAAACCACATGCTCTTCCTGCATGTCGGTCGAGAAACAGTAGGTCATGAAGTTTTCACCTTCAGGCCCGTCCGGACGGGTCTGGTTACGCCGGGTCAGCCATGCGTAAAAACTGCATCCGATCGGGCCATGAACCAGGTTGACGATGTCCCTCGTCGGTCCGAGGACCACCCCTTTACATCCGGCGTAAGAACAGCCTCTCTGTGTGATGATGCCGGGGATGGTGCGGATGTTCGCCTGTACCTGAGGGATTACTTCGGGATCGTTGATAACGATTGCCTTGCCTCTTTTTTTGGCGACTTTCGGTGGATATTTCTTTATCAGCTCCTCTCTTACTGTGGAAGGATCCGGTAATATTCTTGACTCCATAAATATGTCTCCGTTTTCATCATAAGTTTTGTTAAACCAGCGCAGCATCGCCGATTTCCCCTGTGCGTACCCTGATGCTGTCGGTGATATCGGTGACAAAGATTTTTCCGTCACCGGGCTTGCCTGTCTGGTTGGTCTTGATTATCGTGTCGATTGCTGTCTGTTTCATGTCGTCAGGAACCACAATTGCCACAAGTCTTTTGGCCACAAGACGCGGTGCATTGCCAAGCTGCTCGATC
>JAKSDB010000337.1 GCA_022360415.1 Chlorobiales bacterium | reverse complement strand
GGAGTCCCGCGCGGATGACCGCCTATCTCAACAAGGCGGACGAGACCGCCTCGGTGCTCGCAGACGATTGGTTCAAGACCGGGGATCTCGCGACCATCAGTGAAGACGGCTGCGTTCGCATCGTCGGGCGCAAGAAGGACATGATCGTCCGCGGCGGCTACACCATCGCCGCCGGCGAGGTGGAAGCTGTCCTGATGACCCACCCGGCAATCGCCGAAGCCGCGGTCATCGGCGTTGCCGACCCGGATCTCGGCGAAGAGATCGCGGCCTTCATCGCCCTGAGGCCGGAAGCGCGTCTCAGCGCCGACGAGGTCGTCGCCTTTTGCAGGGACCACTTGGCGCGCTACAAGTACCCTCGACACGTCCGCTTCGCAGCCGAACTTCCGAAAGGCCCGGCCGGCAAGGTCATCAAGGCGCAGCTTCGGCTTTAGGCCAGGCGGGTCGCCGCCCACGCACCCGTCCCGAAGGCAGCGACACGTGAAGACCTTCACGTTGGAGATCGACGACAAGGTGACGCTGCGCTGGGTCGAGGCCGGCTCGTCGCGCGATTGTCGGGCTTGGGTTCTGCTGCTCCATGGCCGCACCGAGTTCCTCGAGAAGTACGAGGAGGTGTTCGGAGGCCTGGTGGAACGAGGCCTGGGAGTCATCAGCTTTGATTGGCGCGGCCAGGGCCTTTCGACACGGCTGTTGCCGGATGATCGGAAGGGTCATGTCGATACCTTCGAGGACTACCTCGACGATCTGGACCGCTTCGTCCGGACGGAAGTGGCGCCGCGCGCCGATCGCCCGCTGATACTTCTGGCCCACTCGACGGGCGGCAATGTCGCCATGCGCTACCTGATCCGCAATCCAACCCTATTCGCAGCCGCGATCTTCACGTCGCCGCTCTGGAGCCTTCAATTCGCGCCGTTGGGCATTCGCCTCGGCCGGCTTTCGACACCGATCGTCCATCTGGTCGCGCGTCGACACTGCCGAAACGGTGACGGACGCGAACTCGCGAGGGAGCCGAACGGCGGCGCATTCGAAGCCAATCCTCTGACAACGTCCCGCGAGCGGTT
>JAKSDB010000197.1 GCA_022360415.1 Chlorobiales bacterium | reverse complement strand
TTCTATGAAGAAAAGTATCCTCGTAACAGGCGGTGCCGGTTTTCCGGGTTCTCATTTATGTGGGAGGTTGCTGAATATTCTTCACCTTTTCGGTAGCCCGCATTTTTGGCTTTATCGTCGTAATGCGACATTTCCATTTTATGTCGAGGTAGATCAAATCTATAATTTTGCATGTCCTGTCAGCCCGATTTACTCTCAGTTTGATTCTGTACAGACCACAAGAACAAGCGTGCCGTCACTCTTAAATTAACGGATAAAAATGTTTCAGCTTGATTCGAGCATCTGCTGTAGCAGATCGCCGGTTGAGCATCGCCTCTTTATTGTTTCGTTCGTGCTCCCATGCAGCTACTTGTCGCTTGACCTCAGCCATACTGTCGCTTCCGGAAATTTTACCCCGTCCTTCTTTTTCCGATGTTCCGTTATTCTGACCAAACGTCTGTCCATCAAAGGTTCAGTAGCAATGAAGATATTGCCAGTGTCTTTTCTGCTCTGTATCCCTAATCATATCGGGCAAGCTGACCGGGTCTGGCTGGTATCGGAACTCTTGTTTCAGCGATCAGTTGCTCGGGTGACTCATCCACGCAGATAGATAGGCAGAGTGGATCGTACTGATGTTTACAGACATCCAGTACCATTTCATCCGAGCCACAAAGTTGCGGTCACTGTGCGGCGGGATTACCCATCCATCCTGCTTCCAGGGCTTGAGGACGTTTTAAAAGGTACCTCTATTTATTGTCGTGAGCGCCTTGAGTGCAAGGCGGACGGAGCGGAGATACCGGAGTGTACAAGAGAGTACATGAGGATTTCGAGCACCGGCCAACGAAGTAATCATGGTGCGCAACAAGTAAATAGAGGTGTCCTCTTGATGGCCCCATGGACTAGTGGTTAGGTCACCACCCTTTCAAGGTGGTAGCACGGGTTCAAATCCCGTTGGGGTCACAGACTATCTCTCACGAGATCCGGCTTGTTTTTATGCGGTGGGAGAGCAGCATTGTATGTTTAAGGTTGCCGGTTATCGGAGACGATAGTTATCTTTCTGTACAGCTCTGTTCGATTATCGATCAGAGCTTTTTTGTTTTATGAATACAGAAATCGACCTCTTATGAAAATCTCCGTAAACTGGCTCAGGGATTTTATCCCTTCGTTGTCTTCAAATATCGATTCCCTGGTCGATCAGCTTACTTTTCTCGGGCTCGAGGTTGAAAAAGCAGTAACCAGAAAACTTCCCGATTCACTGGTTGTTGTTGGAAAGGTAAAAGAGGTCAGGCAGCATCCGGGCGCTGATCGTCTCAGTGTATGCATCGTCGATGCAGGTCAGGCGGAGCCATTACAGATTGTTTGCGGGGCACCAAATGTCGCCGAAAGACAGCTTGTTCCCGTCGCGATGATCGGTGCGGTACTTGATTCTCCTGCTGGAGGCAGCTTCACCATCAAAAAAACAAAAATACGCGGAGAGTATTCTTTTGGAATGATATGTGCCGCTGACGAGCTGGGCCTGTCGGATGATCATTCGGGGATTATGGTGCTTGAAGATCATTGTGAGCCTGGAATGCCTTTGGCTTCATATCTTGTTGCCGATACCATACTCGACATTGCAGTTACGCCCAACCGGCCGGACGTCCTGTCTCATCTCGGGGTGGCAAGAGAGATTGCGGGTGCGGCGCAGGTTCATCTGCCTGAAGCTTTCCCGGTTGATTTTTTACATGCAGAAAAACTTGTCGAGATAAAAGATGCCGACGCATGTCCTTATTATGCCGGCATCGTTATTCGTAATGTCACGGTAGAGGAATCGCCTTCATGGCTGAAACAGAAAATTGAGAGTATCGGGCTGCGTCCAAAGAACAATATCGTCGATATCACAAATTATATTCTTCATGCTCTCGGTCAGCCTCTCCACGCATTTGATCTGTCGAAACTGCGCGGTGAATGCGTGCAGGTAAGAACCGATGTCAGCGAGCCTGTTGTTGCGATCGACCAGGAGACCTATAAGCTGAGGCCGGGTATGCCTGTCATATGTGACCGGGAAAAACCGGTGGCGATTGCAGGTGTCATGGGAGGGTATGATTCGGCAGTGAGCGTGACAACAACCGACATATTGCTTGAATCGGCGTACTTTTCTCCGGGTGCAGTCAGAAGAGCATCAAAACTTCTCGGTTTGACAAGTGACTCGGCTTACCGTTTCGAGAGAGGAACCGACCCGGGAAATGTACGCTTTGCAGCGCAATGTGCCGTCAGGCTTGTTCTTGAGCTGGCAGGAGGCAGGGTCGTTCAGGCAGAAGAAGCAGGCACCATACCCTCTGCTCCTGTACCTGTGGCGCTCCGCCCACAGAAGGCAAATGAAATCCTCGGCTGTTCGATTCCTGTCGAGAAAATGATTTCCATGCTGGAATCTGTCGGGTTTGACAAGAGCGGTGATGAGGGCAGTACCCTGTTGTTCAGGGTGCCGTCTTACAGAGTGGACGTCGGACAGGAAATCGACCTGATTGAAGAGATAGCCAGGCTTGAAGGGTATAACAATATTGCAGCATCGAAAAGAATGGTTGCAAGTTATCCCGAAACAAGAAGCAATCCTGAATATTTTCCCGATTATCTCCGCCCGGTCATGATCGGTCTGCATTTCAGGGAGGTACTCACGAATCCTCTGATTACAAGACGTGACGCCTTGTTGTTCACAGAAAGCCCTGTCCCCGTACTGAATCCTATCAGTGAGGGGCTGGAAGTCCTGCGTCCGTCGATGGTGCCGACTATCCTGAAGGTAATATCCCATAATATCAAGCATGGAATAAGGGACATGCGGCTTTTCGAGGTTGCTCATACGTTTGAAATGGCTGGGGAGACGGAGGGCATGAAAGAAAAAGAGGTACTTGTTGTGGCTGTTACCGGCAATCGTTTTCCTGTGAGCTGGGCCAGGAAACAAGAGCAGGTTGATTTTTTCGATATAAAGGGAGCGGTTGAGATGTTGCTTGAGAAACTGAAATTGCTTGACAAATCATCATTGAATATTTATAATGAAAATACGCTTTCCATTACATGTGACTGGAATGCAGGAGATGAAATACTGAAAGTGCCTGTCGGGAAAGTTCAGCAGGTGGGGGCTGGTTTGCTTGAAGCTTTCGATATAGACCAGCCGGTTTTCATTGCTGAAATTGATACGGAGATTCTTGCACGCTGTTTTACATTCGAGGTCTGCTACCAGCCCCCTTCAAGGTACCCTGTCGTTGAACGGGACCTTTCATTTTTGCTTCCCGAAGGGCTGGATGTTCAGCAACTGGTTGACTGTGTGAAAAAAAGTGATTTCCTGATAAGCAGCGTCCGGGTTTTTGACATTTTCGAGCGGCAGCCGGAAAGCGGTGCGGGAAGGGCAGAAAGAAGTGTCGCCCTGTCACTCGATATTACCGATCATTCCGGGACGCTTACGGATGAAAAGGTCAAAATGATTCTCCGGAAAGTCATGGATAATGCTGAAAGTAGTCTTGGTGCGGTAATTCGGCAAGTTTGATGCGTGAAGGAATGGAAGAACGCATGGTTGAAAGAGACGGTTCAGGTCTTGATCTGCTCGAACAACGAGTGGGGCGGATTGTTGAACAGTTGACTGATTGCCGAAAACAGAACGAACAGCTGCAGGCGGAAATTACAAGTCTTCAGTCGATATTGCGGTCATGCAAACTTCCTGTTTCAGGAGGAGGGCAGGAGACAGCTGTCGGCAATTTTTCCTACGAGGAAAAAGTCCAGATAAGACAGAAGCTGGTTATGATCCTGCAGAAAATAGAGGTTGAGCTTAGAAACGAGATACCGGATTGAGTAGCCGATGGAGAAGATAAGTGTCAATATTTTCGGTGACAGCTACCCGTTGAGGGTTGAGAACCGTGAGTCGACGGAACAGGCTGCAATGGAGGTTGACGAGATCATGCAGCGGTTTGCGGGAAAAGCACCCGACCTTGAGGATAGAAAGTTTGCGGTACTTGCAGCTGTACATTTTGCCGAGAAGAAAAACGAGCTCGAGGCACGTCTTTCATCAATGGAGGAAAAAATCGACCGGCTTAATCTTTTTCTTGAGCAAAATTCGCTCTAATCGCTTACATTGAAAGTAGAAGAAATATCCGCACCGATTACAGGGGTGTTTTGTAAGTAAAAGAACCAACACTTAAGAACAGGGAGCTGTACTCTTCTTTTGGATTGCAGGCCTTACTGAACCGCAAGGTAAAGATGGTCCCGGAGACGGGAACTCGGAGGAAGCAAAAAATCTGAAGGAGGCGCCCACCGTACTAAAACGGGTTCTTAAATCTTACACATCCCTGCAGGTGCGGATATTTTTTTGCGTTAAATAGTGTCCATTCTATTCTATCCGCGATAACGGGCACACAAAGGAGGGAAAGTTTAATGGGGATTGTCGTTAACCTTTTTTTGATAGTTGTTGCATCACTTCTGTTTTTTTGCATAGGATTTTTTGTCGGTCGTTTTCTGCTTGAGAGGATAGGGACGACAAAAGTGCTCGAAGCTGAAGAGAGGGCTGTTCAGATAGTGCAGGAGGCCCAGAAAGAAGCGAATGAGTACAAGGAACTGAAGGTTGCTGAAGTGAACCAGGAATGGAAAAAACGAAGACGTGAATACGATGCTGATGTTACGGTAAGGAACAACAAGTTCAACCAGCTGCAGAAACAGACCCGTCAGAAGGAAAATGTTCTCAAGCGCCAGAGCCAGGAAGTCAGGGAGAGTGAAAAAAAAGCAGCCGAAAAACTCAAAGAGCTTGAGCACGACAGAGAGATAATTGCCAGCAAGACCAGCGACCTCGAACGCATTATTGCCGAACAGAACCAGAAGCTTGAGTCGATCGGCAATTTGCAGGCAGAAGAAGCGAAGCAGATGCTCATTGATAATATGATATCGGTGGCCCGTGAAGAGGCAACGGAAACAATTCACAGGATTCATGAGGAAGCCGAGCAGGAGGCCAGCAGGATTGCCGGAAAAACATTGCTTACCGCAATACAGCGTGTTTCTTTCGAACAAGCAAACGAAAGCGCGCTTTCGGTCGTGCACATTCAAAGCGATGAGCTCAAAGGGAGGATTATCGGTCGTGAGGGCCGGAACATCAAGGCTTTTGAAAATGCGACCGGAGTAGATATCATTGTTGACGATACGCCCGAGGTCGTTATCCTCTCCTGTTTTGATCCTTTGAGACGTGAGCTCGCAAAGCTCACCCTCCAGAAACTTCTCATAGACGGCGTTATTCATCCTGTTGCGATCGAGAAGGCTTATGAGGACGCGAAAAAGGAGATCGATGACGTTATCATGAGCACCGGCGAGGAAACGCTTTCCTCCCTTCAAATTCCTGATATGCCATCAGAGCTGGTCGCAATGATAGGGAAAATGAAGTTCCATACCGTTTACGGCCAAAACCTGCTTCAGCACTCCCGCGAGGTTGCGATGCTTGCCGGTCTCATGGCGGCGGAAATAAGGCTTGACGCGAAGCTTGCCAAGCGCGCAGGTCTTCTTCATGACATCGGGCTTGTCCTTCCCGAGAGCGAAGACCCTCATGCCATTGCGGGAATGAAGTATCTTCAGAAATTCAGGGAGCCGAAGGTCGTGCTCAATGCTATCGCCGCTCATCATGGCGACGTGGAAAAGGAAAACCCTATAGCTGACCTTGTTGAGGCGGCCAATGTGATCTCATCTTCCCGACCGGGCGGAAGAGGCGCTGTAACGGCAGAAGGCCATGTAAAACGTCTTGAAAATCTTGAAGAAATCGCAAAAGGTTTTCCAGGGGTTATCAAGACCTATGCCCTTCAGGCAGGAAGGGAAATTCGTGTGATTGTAGAAGGTGAAAATGTCAACGATTCGCAGGCGGACATTCTTGCCCATGATATAGCGCATAAAATAGAGGAAGAAGCAGATTATCCAGGCCAGATCAAGGTTTCGATCATCAGGGAAAAACGCTCCGTCGCGTTCGCGAAGTGAGGGGGAACCAACCAGCCCGGACTCGCACTTATAAAGTCCCCTTCGTCGACGGGATAGTTGAACCAGTGATTGCCACGGCCTGTTTGAAGGCGTACGCAAAGGCCTTGAAAAGGGCCTCGATCATGTGGTGGGAGTTGCCTTCCTCGATAACCCTGAGATGAATGTTTGCCTGTAAGGTCCTTGAAAGCGAGAGGAAAAAATGTTCAACCAGCTCGGTTGAGAATCCGTTGATATCCGGCCTGCTGAACCGGCATTTGAACACGCTGTAGCTCCTTCCTCCAAGGTCGAGCGCACAACGTGCGAGAGCCTCGTCCATCGGGATCATTGACCAGCCATAGCGCTGTATCCCTCTTTTATCGCCCAGTGCTTTCAGGATTGCCGAGCCAATGACAAGCGCGATGTCTTCAACGGAATGATGATCGTCAACATCGGTATCTCCCTTGCATGTTACAACGAGATCGATTTCCGAGTGCTTGCTGAAGCTTGCAAGCATATGATCGAGGAAAACCACCCCTGTGTCAACGGAATGCTGTCCCGAACCCTCAAGGTTCACTTCGACCTGAATGTCGGTTTCAGATGTTCTGCGTTGAACGTTTGCCGAGCGGATATTTTTTTGTTCGTTATGGGACATGGGAATGATTACCTGAATATTTTGTTGACAAGATAAAGCAAAAAGCTTAAAATGGCTGAAAGAACGATTGACGTTCCGATCGGGAAATAAAATCTGTAATCTTCCCTGACTATCCGGATGTCCAGCGGTAGGTTCCCGAACCAGCGCATAAAACCCGGGACGCCTGTTTTCTGAAAAGTCAGAAGCAGCACACCGGCAAAAACAGCGACTATTCCGATAGCAATCAGCAGCTTTCCCGGTTCGGTAAACACGCCTTGGATTTTGTTTAAAAGTTGCTGATATTAAGCACCTTGCCACATAGAAGGCAAGATACGATATTTGAAGAAGACCTCTATAATTAACAATATCCTGTCGGATTATGCACATATTTCTTCTTGTTCTGATTCTGCTGTCGTCGATTCTGCTTATCGGCGTTGTGCTTTTGCAGAATCCCAAAGGCGGGAGCGGCCTGACCAGCGGGATAGCGAGCCTGGGCACCGTCCAGAATCTCGGGGTCAGAAGAACAGGTGATTTTCTCAGCAAGACAACCGCGATTCTTGCAGGTATTGTTATGGTGCTCTGTTTTATCGTGCAGTTTACCCTGCCTTCCCGACAGTCTTCCATAGATACCAGGGAAAGCATTTTGCAGAAAGAGCTGCCTTCAGCTCCAGCTCCTGCTGGTAATGCAGTGCCTCAGCCTGCACCGGAAAAAACTGCTGAATGAACTCCTGATAAGAAAAATATACCGGCGATAGAATGAAATAGTTGCGTTCGTAGCTCAAGTGGTAGAGCAACTGACTCTTAATCAGTGGGTTGAGGGTTCGACTCCTTCCGAACGCACCATACGGAATAAAGGCTTACAGGTTTTTACCTGTAAGCTTTTTTTGTTTCGCATTCGATGGTGATATGTCGTCCTGATTGCTCTATGATGATATTGGTTTCAGAGCCGTGTGAGGTTCATTTTTAACAGGGCTGCGCGGTAGCGGCAGCGGGAGCCCATGAATGGAGGGCAAACGCTTTAAAAGGTGTGGTTTCGCTCTGCTGCTTTGTATACATAGTTGTGAACGTCTCTCTTTTGATTTGTTTTTTGAGGAGTGAGCAAAAGCACAGTATATTTTTCTTGGAGCATGTTAGCAGTTGTATTGTGGACGCCTCTATAAATGTTACGCTACCTAATGCTTCGTTGTGCGGTGCTTGGAATCCTCATGTGCTCTATGTACACTCCGGTTCCTCTGCTTGGTAGTCAACCCGCTCACGACAATTTATCGAGATGTCCTTATGTGATCAATGAGATTAAAGAGGGTGGTTGTTTATGAATCTTGATAAAATAGCAAGTGAAGCATTGCGATTAAATCCGCGAGAGAGGGCAGTCCTTGCAGAAGCTATATGGGAAAGTCTCGAAGACCCCTATTTTATTCCGAATGACATGTCGGAAAAAGAAGCGCTGGCTTTGGCGAAGCAGCGTGAAAAGGAAATCGAACAAGGGGACGCTGTGCCGCTGTCACACAAAGAACTGATGGACCGGTTGCGGAAATGAAAGTAGAGTATCCTCTTACATCTTCTACCCAAGGGCTTCGCACCGAATTTTAAAGCATCGGCGAATATCTCCTCCACAGTTCTCACAGTCATTCCCCTGTGGATAATTCTTTTGCGGCAAAGAGCCGATGAATGGGAGGCAAACGCTTTAAAATATCTGCTGCTTTGTATACATAGTTATGAACGTCCCATTTTTCCAAAAGAAGCTTGAAAAGTGTCAATAATTGTCATAACATGTCAATTATTGTGTGTGCTTTCAATATCAGTAAAAAAACAGTCAACGTTATGCCGATCAATGTTAATCTAACCTCTCAGCTTGAGAATATGGTTCGCCAGAAAGTTAAATCCGGTCTCTACACTTCAGCCAGCGAAGTGATTCGTGAAGCTCTACGCCTCATGGAACAGCAGGACCGTTTTCGTGCCGCAAAACTGGAGCAGTTGCGTCAGGATATTCAGACCGGCTTTGACAGCGGTGAAGCTACTACCTGGGATGCAGAGGAAGTCAAGCGAGCGGCAAGAGGAAGAAAAACCGGTAAATCTACAGTATAAAAAAGAGATATG
>JAKSDB010000385.1 GCA_022360415.1 Chlorobiales bacterium | reverse complement strand
GTCAAGAATATTGGCGCTTCCGTCAGGCGGCGTCTGTTGAACAAAGCCCGTGAAGAGAAGGGAGGGCTTCAGGAGTTGATGCAATATTATGCCATGGAGCGGTTTCTGTATCGATTGTCCGTTTCTCCCTACGCAGATCAGTTTGTTCTCAAAGGCGCTCTTCTGCTCAGGGTATGGCAGACGCCATTGGCAAGACCGACTATGGACATAGATATGCTTGATCGTCTCAGCAATGATGAACAAAGTATTCAGGGGGTTATCAGGCAGATTCTCGCTGAGCATTGTGACGATGGCATTGATTTTGACCCGGCCTCAATTTCCGTTGAACCGATAACAGAAGGTGCCGAATATAAGGGTCAGAGAGTGAAGTTTCGTGGTGAGCTGGATTCAGCCCGTATCATCATACAGATTGATCTTGGTTTTGGAGACCGGGTTTATCCATATCCATCAAGACAGAGATTGCCTTCTCTATTGGATTTTCCTGAACCGGAGCTGTATTGTTACAGCCGGGAAAGTGTAATAGCTGAAAAGTTCGAGGCAATGATCAAACTTGGTACCCTGAACAGCAGAATGAAGGACTTTTACGATATCTGGATGCTTTCCAGACAGTATGATTTTCACGGAGATAGCCTTTGTGAAGCTATGAGGCAGACGCTGGAACAGCGCGGAACAGAACTTGTTATGCCTGTAGCTGTGTTTTCGAGTGATTTCATTGCTGCAAAACAAGTGCAATGGAAGGCTTTCAGGCAAAGGCTTCGTAATGAAAATGTTCCTGATAAGTTCGATGAGGTTGTGCAACAGTTACAGGTATTTCTGGCTCCTGTGGTGGAAGCAGTCAGTGTAAAAAAGAGGTTTGTGGATATTTGGATAGCACCTGATTCATGGCAGAAAAGTCAGGAATAGCCAGAATAATGTATGTGTTTGTTGTTGATTGTTATTAATCGTTTTTGATAAAATTTTTGTTACGCGACTGTTGCACGAAAAAATGTGATGCTGTTCTAACTGGTTATATTATTGTTGCTTAGATTGAAGTGTCCCAATATACATGGTAGAGGTCAGAGGTTCGAGTCCGATATCACTCACACATGAAGACTGAAAAAGCTCGGTGACCCTGTGCTTTTTGCTGTTCTGCGGGAGTTTTTCGTTTACGGAACAACGTCCCCTGCTTTCTACTTCCTCAATCCCTGAGTGTTGCACTGAGTGTTGCAAATGATGTGATTTTGTTGTACATATAAGGAGATTAATTATGTAAGCGGCCGCCTCATCTTTACCACCCCCACCTTTTTAGGACGGCCTCCGACAAGTTGTACATACCCGTTGTTCAGCCCTTGCATTTTTAAGTTATAGTAAGCCCCGATTCTAGTCTTCAAGAGTTTTACATCGTGCGTTGTATGCTTTGCATCTGCAGCAATGGTTGCATGGTGCATTAGTTGTTATGCTCATTAATAGAGCTGTAGCGTCATGAAAATGCTCTATTAAAGGTAAAAATGATTCAGGGAAGTAATCAGTGAACGAGGAAGACCGAAAGCTGTAAAAGGAAAGATACTTTTACTGTATGATTACCGATAGCTAAAAGCGTTTATCAAAGCAATTGATAAGATAAGAGGTGATTCGATGCTAAACGTCCTTAATCAACCAAGATCCCTGAAAAAAATTGCTATCAAGCCCGTATGCAAGAGTTTGGTTTATCATTAGACGAGTCAAGGAGTAAGCTGGGTATGAAGAAAAATCTTTATTTCTATATTTTAATTGATGGGATTTTAGTTGTTACTGTACATCGTCCAGTATTACCTGTTAATCGGTTCATTTATTTAACATGAGCTCTAACAATAAATTAACTTAATGTTGATTACTGTCTGGTAAATAATTTATAACCCTCTTTACCCATATAGAATGCCTCATTCACATAAACAAATGATTTCATTTTTTTTGACGACTAAGTGTGATTTGCGTTGTGTATATTGCTATAATTGTAAAGAAAGGCTTGAATTAGAAGAAAAGACATTGCCGCTGGAAATTGCAAAAGCCGGTATCGATGAGTTTTTCACTAATAATAAAAGTCGGCATATTCGTTTTTACGGACCAGGTGAGCCGACACAAGAATTTGAATTGATGAGTCAGATAGCAGACTATGCAAGACAAAAAGGGGGAAAAGAAGTAACGACAGAACTGCAAACAAATGGGGCATTTAATTCTAAAGTGCGTGGTTGGTTATTAGATAATTTGAATATTGTATGGGTCTCATTTGATGGTCCGCCCGATATACAAAATCAACAAAGACCTTTTCCAAATAATAAACCATCAGCTCCAATAATTGAGGAAAATATTTTGTGGTTGCATCGAAATAGAGGAAATCGTGATTTGATGGTTGGTGCGAGAGTTACAATGACTAGCTTAAATATTCATCGACAAATAGAGATGGTGGATTACTTCTGTAGTTTAGGGATAAGATATATATGGACAGATCCGGAGTTTCCCGCTGTAGAAAAAAATCCTGTTTGCGACGATGAAAAAAAATATGAACAGTATGAATTTAATATGGAATTGTATGTTGATAATTTTATTAAAGCATATAAATACGCTAGACTTAAAAATATTTTTTATGGTAGCTTCTTGACTTGTAACTTTGACGGTGAGACAAAGATTCATTGTAGAGCATGTACGCCTGTTCCACATTTAACTCCTGATGGTTATGTGTCTGCTTGTGATTTAGTTGTATTTGGGGCTAATAAAAATCATATGAATTGCTTTATCTATGGAAAATGGAATAAACAAAAAAAGCAGTTCGAATATTACCCAAAAAGGCTAAAAGCTATGCAGGATAGAAGCGTAGATAACATCTCTCATTGTAAAGATTGTTTTGCTAAATTGCATTGTGGTGGATATTGTTTAGGTGAGGTTGTGAACGAGACAGGTATGTTAGATGGTCAAAAACCAATTGTTTGTAGAGCAATAAGAACTTTGTTAAAAGAAATTGGTCCATTAGAAAAATTCGATTATTTGCACCCTTAATTATCATTTTATAGTGATAAAATCTATATTATCAGAAAAAATTATAATCTGCGATAGTCCCACGCATAATAAGGGTCTTTTTGCAATAGATAAAATACAAAAAGGTGAAATAGTATTTATAAAAGGTGGACATATACTAAGAAAAAAACAAATATTTTCAACAACTATTATAAATAGCTATCATCCTATTGATGATGAGTATTATATAGGCGCCACAAATGCGCATGAAGAAGAAAAAATAAAATTGTATGTAAATCATTCATGCAATCCAAATTGTGGTATTAGAGGAGATATTACATATATAGCAATGCGTGATATTATTGTTGGAGAAGAGCTGACAGTTGATTATGCTTTTTTGGATAATGAGGATTATTCATTCGAATGTGCATGTGGTGAAAGTAATTGTCGTAAAACGATAACTGGTAGAGATTGGAAAATAAAAGAAATACAAGAAAAATATTATGAATATTTTGCTGCATATTTGAAGGTCAAAATAAAATCTAAAAAAGTATGAAAACTATTACAAATAAATATCCAATAGATGATGGTTTTTATATGCCTGCTGAGTATGAAATGCATGCGGGAACATGGATGTTGTGGCCTGAAAGAAATGATATATGGCGATTAGGTGCCAAACCAGCTCAAGAAGTATTTGCTGAAATAGCCAATACGATTGTAAACTATGAGAATGTTTCGGTGGGTGTAAGCCAATCACAATATGAGAACGCGCGTAACAGATTAAACCACAAAATCAGAGTTGTTGAAATATCATATGATGATGCATGGATTAGAGATACGGGCCCAACGTACTTAATAAATAAAAGGTCTGAGATAAGGGGCGTTGATTGGCATTTTAATGCTTGGGGTGGAATAGGTGTAAAGAATGAAAGTTCATGGGAGTTGTCTGGATCTTATTATCCTTGGAAGTTAGATGATATGGTCGCGAGAAAAGTATTGGAAATTGATAATATTTACCGATATCGTTGCCCACTAACATTGGAAGGAGGTGCTATTCACGTAGATGGTAATGGGACTTTAATAGCAACAAAAGAATGTGTTTTGGGTAGGAACGCCAATCTTACTGTCAGGCAAATAGAAAATATATTATCCAATTATTTAGGTGTAACCAATATTATTTGGCTTGAAAGAGGTTTATATGTTGAAGAAAATAATGGGCATATTGATAATATGTGCTGTTTTGCAGATGCTGAAACAATATTGTTGAATTGGTGTAATGATAAATCTGATCCACAGTATGATATATCAAAAGAAGCATATAATATATTAATAAAAGCTAAAAACACTGTAGGCAATAATTATAATGTAGTAAAACTTGCACAGCCTCCAGTGCAGCAAATAACAGAAAAAGATCATGTTGGTGTAGATTTGTCAGAATATGCTATACCAAGGATGCCAGGGGATAGGCTGCCAGCAACTTACATAAACTCTTATATTTGTAACGGCGCTGTTCTTATACCTTCTTTTGGTGCGAATGGCGATAAAGAATTAATGGAGTGCGATGCTAATGCATATAAAATATATTCAGTATTATTTAAGCAAAAATTAATAGTTCAAATACCTTCAAGAGAATTACTTTTAGGTGGGGGTGGAATCCATTGCGTTTTACAACAAATACCTTATAATAATAAATAATAATATTATGAGTTTGCAAGAAAAAAAAGTGGCACTTGTTACAGGAGTATCAAGAACAAATGGAATTGGGTTCGCAATTAGCAAAAAATTGCTTTCAGAAGGTTTTTTTGTGCATGCTGTGTATAATACAGAAAACCTTTGCGAACAAGAATTTAGAAAGTTTTATCCAGATCAATATAAAATGTATAAAGCTGATTTTACTGATAGGGAGGATCTCAATGAATTTATATGCGCAATGAAAGGTGAAGTATATAATGTAATTGTAAATAATGCTGGAGCATTTCCTGAAGATGAAGACTATAATAATTATGATATAAATATATGGGATTCTGTATTTGATGTTAACGTCAGAGCGCCTTTTGCAATAAGTACTGGATTGATAAATTCAATAGCTCAAAATGGTGTTATAGTAAATATATGTAGTACAGATGGATTAAAAGGGTCATTTTCTAGCATGTCATATGCTGCAAGTAAAGCTGCATTAATAAATGTTACGAAAAGTTTAGCAATAAATTATGGCTTTGATAAAAAACAAATCAGAGTTGTAGGGGTAGCACCTGGATGGGTAAAGACAGATGTTAATATGATACCTGAAGTCTCATGGAAAATAGCTCCACAGCTTACACCCTTAGGAAGAATGGCAGAAACAAATGAAATTGCAGATTTCGTTAGCTTTTTGGTGTCTGACAAAGCATCGTTTATAACAGGATCTACACATATAATTGATGGTGGGTTTAATGAAGTGGATTATACATTTATGAGAGAATCTGGAAAAACAATTAGAGAATAAAAAAAATCATTTATTATGAGCTTAGACTATAATAAACTGAGCAAAGAAGAGTTAATAAAACATCTCGAATTAATTATAAGACAAAGAGCTGTAAGTTATGAAGATAGAATGAAGTTAGCTTTTTTAGATGAAGCCCCATTTACAATATGGGCATGTGATATTAATCGCAAAATAAAATTGTGGGAAGGAAAATGTGAAATTATATACAATAAAAAGAAAGAACAGGTTATTGGTAGTGATTTTGTTGAAGAGTTTGTATCTGCAGACGAAAAAGAAGACGCCATTGAAGATTGTGAGAATATTATTAGTACTGGACAACATGTGCACAATTTGGCTGAAGACAAGGACTGTTTTGGCCATAAAATTATGACTTTATATACTCATTGTTTCAGGGTGTATGATGTTGAAACTCAAGAGCCACTACAGGCCGAAATGGCTGTAAGGATCAATGTACAAGATGAACTTATGAGGTTTGAAAGAATCAAAGAGAGAGGAAGAATATTAGATGTGGCTAATAAGGACAAAAAAGCGTTGAATTCAAGGTGTGATAAATTAATTGCGAAATTAAATAATTATTTAATTGATAAGGTTGGTGCGGATAATGAAATACAAATATTTAATAAATCATTGTATAGGTTAAAAAATGAATTGGAAAAACTATTTTTAAAATTACTAATAAATACAAAAAAATGTGAAACTGCAGAAGCATGTAGAGTAAAGTATGAAGAGGCAAGTGTTTGTATGAATAAATTAGAATTAGATATAGAAAGCATAAATGAAAAAGTAAATAATATAAAAATAAAAAAAAAGAAAACAACAAATAAAAGGTTTAAAGTAGCATTATCGTTCCCAGGTGAGTACCGTGAAATAATAAAAAATATTGCAAATAAATTATCAGATAGATATACTAAAGAAAGAATATTATATGATCATTTTCACCGTGCAGAATTTGCAAGGCCAAATTTAGATACACATTTGCAAAAATTATATAACGAAGATTCAGAGCTAATTGTTGTGTGTTTATGTGGTAAATATAATGAAAAAAGATGGTGTGGGCTAGAGTGGAGAGCAATAAGAGACTTAATTAATCAAAAAAAGAGTGATTCTATAATGTTTTTGAGAGTAGATGAAGGAGATGTTGATGGTGTGTTTGGATCACTTGATGGCCATGTAGAGGTAACAAAAAATAATATAAATGAGGTTACGGAAGAAATTATAAAACGTTATCAAGAGTTATAATGAATGTCAAGTATGATATAGTCACCTCAATTGAAGAGCTACAACAATCATTTTTTGTCAGATCAGTTGTATTTATAGAAGAGCAAAATGTATTATATGTACAAGAGTTCGACGAAAATGAATATAATTCAACACATTTTATAGCTACAATAGATAAGGAGCCAGTAGCAGCAGCAAGATTGAGGGTATTGTCAGGATGTGCAAAGATAGAGAGGCTTTCTGTAAGAAAAGCATATAGGGGAAAGTCAATAGGAAAGTGCATGTTTGATTTCGTTTTAAAATACGCAATGGATTTAAAATGTAATAAAGTTGTTGTGCATGCACAGTCTTATTTGCTACAATTTTATGAAGGGTTTGGTTTTTATAGACATGGTGATAAATTTCTAGAAGCAGGGATAGAGCATTATTATATGGAAAAGGAAAATTCAATCAAATGATATAAAACACAGTAAAGCGGACAAAGTACTACGTGAAATCATATAATGAAACTGCCAAAAACTAAATATTAACTATCGCAGATAATCTTAACAGAAGCATTTAAAAGCATGTGCAAGAAATTTGTCTTGCCCACTGTTGCGAAATCTAGTGGCTTAACGTTATAGCGAATAAGACATGCTGATTAAAGGCTGTCAAGCATCATTTATCCAGGTTCTGGAATTAGAGTGAGAGGCCCAAAATGTCCTACACAAGATCGTCCCCTCAACGTTGTTCAATGGGATACTTCCACCGAATTGCTACTCATACAGCCGTTTAGCAGCAGTTGTTCAGTCACTCACAGGCAAACGTCTCTTTCGTACGTTTCCCGATCAATCACCCGCTTCCCATTGTTCAGGCCCATCAGCCAGCCATGTGCTTCCTCTCTTCGCGTCAGTCAATCTTCTCAGCGTTTTTAAGGCTATACGTCCTTCTCTCGGGGGGGGCAGCATGTCCCATCCCCTCACGCTGCACGGATTCACTATTTCCGACTGCAAGTGCGGCAACACGAGTGCCTGAAATCTTGAGATTTACAAGGTCCCGTTTAAGATCAATGGCTTTAATGCCCTCTATGTCGTGTTTTGCCTTCTGCCCAATGATTTTTGTGTATCCTCAGGGGCAGCAAACTTATACAACAAACATGGAGATTGTTGGCAATCTTGTCGTCAAAAATGAAGAGCCACTAGTTATACCATTTAGATCCTGTTGAAACCTATGAAAAGTAAATATAACCAAACTATAGTAAAGGCTACTGGCAAAATCATTAACGATAAAGAGGACGGCAAATCCCGAAAAATATAGTAAGGCCAATTATACCATCGAATTCTAGGACGCCATTTCTTCCACGCTTTTACGGTTCTTAAATCTAGAGGTATGAAATCATAGTCTTTCCATACCGAGTGAAGTGTTTCTTCAATAAATTTGATTCTGTTTTCGATATACATTCTCCACTCTCGAAGACGTACTAAAGTAGCAACCCATGAAAAGCAAAGCGTTATACCTATTAGAGGAATGAAAATTCCCGTTATAGCGTCGTCTTGATAGAACTTAGATCCAATAAAAGCTAAAAAAGCTCCATTAAAGGCCGAATAGATTGTAATAGTCTTTTGAATCTGTCCATCTTCATGAAAGTAATGACTAGATAAAATTTTATATTCTTCAACAAGCCAATCTTTCGGCTTCAATTCATTTAGCCATTCAATTGTTTTTGATTTATTTGTGGTAGATAAATTTTTTTTCAACGAATTAACTCCATAACTAACAATTTTTATCAACCCAAAGTTGATGACCTCTTACAACTGTTTGGCTTTCTACTCGTTCGGGTGAAAGTAATCTTTTGTAAACTTTACTGCTCGCTCATAATTAAATGGTTTGCAGCTCTAGATGTCAATTGAAATAAACCTATCTGACTCTAAAGTATGAATTACTACAGAGCTTTCTATTAATCCAACCCATCCAGATAGACCGGTATGTTGTGGAGCGTGTGATGCATCAGTTCTAATGATAAATAGAGGGGCTTGTTTTTTCATACCAAGATGTTCAACTATATCGTCAAGGAAACGATATCCAGCATCTAAGCTATTAAAAAGTGATAGGTCAAAACCATAAAGATCGAGAAGTAGTTGGTGTCCATAAGTGATGTTTATTTAACTATAGTTTTATTTTTGCCTAGCACCAAAATCATCAACCGATGAAGGAGGGTCGGTGTATTTGTTCGTTAGCAAATAACTGCGGATTTGGTGTTTCCCCTTAAGACCTCGGTAACCACTATGTTATCCATTCAAAAGAGATTTTGCATAGTCGATGTTATTTCCGAGATCTGGTGTAAATCCTAACCTTAAAGCTCTTTCTAATATTTCTAAAGCCTCTCTTGGTCTCCCTTGATCTGTCAAAGATGCACCGAGATTCACATAAGCATTTAGGTACAAAGGACACAGCGATATTGCATTGCGAAAACAACTTTCCGCGTTGGCAAAATCACCCTGACTAGCAAATTCAAGTCCTCTGTTATTCTCAAAAAAAGCATCATCGGAAAAAATCCCTCGAGAGCGACATTCATCTGATATTGCTTCTATATATTCAGGTGTTGCGGGATTGTCATCGTAATCAAGACCGAATGTGCCTAGTTTCCAATCAAGGCTATAAAGATCTTTCTTGGTGAACTTTTCAAATGACCATACCGACATGCTGAAGCCTCTATTTTATAATATAGCATAAGTGGTCTATCCAATCTGCTATTTAAGATATTTCTCATAGTTCCTACTAAACCAATCTGGCCTAACTGGTGTCGATATTTTGCCGCCTGTCAAATATTTTCCGTTTTTAACAGCTTGTTCTACCCGCTTGTAATTTCCACCCGGATAATTCGGGCCTGGTGCAGCCAGTTCTTTCGACTTCTTGAGACATTTTATGGCTTTTTTTTCTTCACCTACAAGCCGAAAAACATAAGCCAAATTTGTCCATGGATGCTGATGGCTTGGGTCAAGTTGGATCGCTTCGATGTAGTGCTCGATCGCATGTCCCAAAAGATGCCGATCCCATTCATTTTGTTTTTTCATTTTTTCTCCCCATTCCTGAACTTTCTTCCTTCCCATATCTTTCTTTTCTTCACTTCTCATGCGGCTGAATTCTTCCCTTGATACGCCCGATTTCACGATGTTTTGGATGAACAAATCTCGCCCTGCTGTATTATCACTCGCATTTAAGGTTTGTTGTATTCGTTGTTCATCTTGATTTGACATTGTTCCTCTCCTCCTTTTTACAATAAAGAAATTAGTTATGGCCACAATCAATGCTACTCCAACTCCACTGAATATCCATTGAATGTTATCGATTATCCACTCGAGCATATTAGTTGCCTTAAGTTCCGACTGTCTTATTAGTCTAGCATAAATTAATTATCTGCATTACAGGACGTTGGAGATACTCTGAAAAAATACTACGTATCACCGAATCGATACATCGGCTATTCGGTTTGGAGACAAGGTTGAGTCTATATTATATATCAGTTATGCGGCATACGTATAACTTTTTCTGTTATTATTGACGACTTCTGCGGATATTTGACTCCACCTCGCGAAAATCTAATTCCTCTCGATCAGAGTGATCGACGTTATCATGTAAAAGGGGCTTGCTACAAGGATAACAGTATCCTCATGCAGTAATAAAAACATAGTAATATAGCCATTTCATGGGAAACTGTACACTGCGGCTAGGGGACGTTGTTCCGTAACCACAATAAGTCTGAGGTAATGAAGGCTTTTTTCGTTTCAGGCCACGGTCAATTCTTTCAGGATCGGAGGTATGGCAATTGTTTTCCTGCCCCTGATTGCAAAATCAATCCTTGTCGCTGATTTCAACAATTGGTTCGCCAGAAGAGATTAACGCTACAGCTTTTTCGAGAGAAGAGCCCAGAATGTCCTTCATTTTCTGGTTAGAAGTGTTACCGCAAGTAATCCAGATAATTGCCGGAGGATGGTTGGCCTAGTCATGCTGCAATTACAGGGTGATCCAGTTTACGGCTTGCGTACTTGAGCGCAGCCACGATGTCTTCTTTTTCAATATCAGGCAATTCTTCGATTCTTTCGTCGTAAGAAAGCCCCGCAGCCAGCAAATCCAATATATCGATCACCCGTATTCTTAAACCTCTGATACACGGACGGCCTCCGCATTGTTCAGGGTTGATCGTTATTCTTTTCGACCATTCATTCATTGTTGTATCATCTAAGTTATTTTTAAAAGTAGTGAAAAAAGTAAACATGCATGCTATTTCCTTTCTCATTTCATAATAGGGGGCGTTGTTCCGTAATCTCAGTAAGTTGAAAAGAACATGTATTCAATTGAACGGAGGAATATCGAACAAGCTCTAACACAGTATGTCTCATGCCACGAGGTCCGAGATTGGATGCACCGGGAACCTTGCACCATGTGATGATCCAGGGGCACAATAGGAGGAACCAATCGTTTCATGTCTTTGGAGGACATAACTCGGCAACATTGAGCAACTGGTACTGCCTGCGGGATTTTTCGAATGCATTGCAGGCCTTCATCTGGGAGATGACCCGATCCAGATCGGTGTAGTCGAATTCAGCGGTCCATTGCTGAATTTTCTGCATGGCGGCAATGAACGGTTCGGGTT
>JAKSDB010000012.1 GCA_022360415.1 Chlorobiales bacterium | reverse complement strand
ATATTGCAGCTTGCCCAGCGGACTTCAGCGCCAAGATCTGCGAGAGTCTCGATAAGAACCGCAGTCTGGATAGTCATATGCAGCGAACCTGTAATACGGGCACCTTTCAACGGCTTCTTGCCCGCATACTTGCGGCGGGTGGCCATAAGGCCGGGCATCTCTTTTTCTGCAATCTCGATTTCCTTTCGTCCCCAGTCAGCCAAAGAGATATCTGCCACTTTGTAGTCGAGTACTTCAGTGTCAGTTGTCATCATAGTGGTAGTGTGTTTTTTATCTTAGAAATATCGCGTCACAGGTTGAATGCTTTTTTCAAGTCGCCGACTTTGTCGGTTTTTTCCCATGGGAAAATGTCTCTTCCGAAATGGCCATAGGCTGCCGTATCCTGATAACACCACCCCTGGGGTTTGTCCAGGCTGAAATGCCGGATGATCGCTGCGGGTCTCAGGTCGAAGATCTGTTCGGCTTTTTCCTGGATTTCAGCATCGTTGTGGCCGTTAACCGCAGTGCCGTGAGTATCGATGTGCACCGATACAGGGCGTGCAACGCCGATTGCGTAAGAAACCTGAACGGTACATTTTTCTGCGAGTCCCGCTGCTACGATATTTTTGGCGACATGGCGCGATGCGTATGCAGCGCTGCGGTCAACCTTTGACGGATCCTTGCCGCTGAATGCGCCGCCGCCATGCGGGGCTGCGCCGCCGTAGGTATCGACAATGATTTTACGCCCGGTCAGACCGGTATCGCCATGAGGACCGCCGATGACAAACCGTCCGGTCGGATTGATATGAAACTTGGTGTTTTCATCCAGCATTTCAGCCGGGATCACTTTTCGGACGACATTTTCGATAATATCCTTTTGAATGACTTCCTGCCATTCCTTTTCGCCGACGCCGTCAGGTTCAGGGTCGTGCTGTGTTGAAACAACGACAGCGTCGACTCTTTTTGCGACTCCGTCGACATATTCGAGCGTTACCTGGCTTTTCGAGTCAGGGCGAAGATAGGTCATCATATTGCCTTCTTTGCGGATAGCGGCAAGCTTCTCAACCAGAGCATGCGCGTACTGTATTGCGGCAGGCATCAGTTCGGGAGTCTCGGTACAGGCGTAACCGAACATCATTCCCTGGTCACCTGCACCGACTCTGTCCAGCTCGTCAGCAATTTCTTCTTTACGGTCAACGCCTCTGTTGATATCGGGTGACTGGCTGTGGAGCGCTGAGAGCACACCGCAGGATTGTGCCTCGAACATGTATTCACCTTTGTTGTACCCGATCTGTTCGACTACTTTTCTTGAAATTGTCTGTATGTCAACAATGCCTTTCGTCGTCACTTCGCCGCCTACAATAACCTGGCCGGTCGTGACAAATGTTTCGCATGCGACACGGGAATTCGGATCCTGGCGTAAAAAATCATCCAGTACTGCATCGGAAATCTGATCTGAAACCTTGTCGGGGTGCCCTTCTGATACTGACTCTGATGTAAAGAAGTATCTTGACTGTTCCATCTTCATTGATATTTATGGTTTACCGAACAACAAGAACTACAAGAAAAGCTCTTGCTTGTCTTAACATGAGGTTTTGCGTGTACGCTGGATAGAAGAGAGATTGGACACGGAAAACCCTGGATACAAGCAATCCGGGAATAAGAAACCCGAACGCTTTCGACACCGTGTCCATAGATAATGGGGATGCCGGATAAGTGCACAATGTAATCATTCAAGACTACTCATGCAAGGACACCGCTATTAATTTGCTGCGCTCCGTGATTACTTCGTTGAGCGGATGGGAGAGGGTTCCTCTGGCTCCGTTCGCCTTGTACTCAAGTCGCTCGCGACAATTTATAGAGATGCCCTTCATCAGACGTTGCCTGAAGGAACCTTAGCGAAGTTTAATTTCCGAGAAATCTCCTATGTTCGCCTCATGGGGATCACCGGAAAGGTCGGCGTTATTGCCGATGATGGATTTGTTGAGAGAAACGTGCTGCACCTTTGAATCGCTGCCGATAATCGAGTTTTTAATGATGGCATCCTCGATAACGGCGTTTTCACCGATGGTTGTGTTAGGGCCGATAATCGCATTGTTGATTTTCGCGCTTTTCGCTACAAACACCGGTTCGTTGATAATACAGCCGGGACAGGACGATCCTGAGTTGTGGTTTTTCAAAAGAATCTCGTTCGTGGAGAGGAGGGTTTCCGGTTTTCCACAGTCATACCAGTTGTTTACCGGAAATGTCGTTAAAGATTCACCTTGTTCGAGCATCATCTGCAAAGCATCCGTCAGCTGGTATTCCCCCTTGGTTTTTCTCTCATCCCTGATCAGCCTGTCGATACATGAAAAGAGCGGGGCCGAGTTATTGATGTAGTAGAGTCCGACCATTGCAAGATTTCCTACCGGTTCATTCGGTTTTTCGATGAGCTCGATAATGTTTCCGTTGCTGGTTATAACAATGCCGAACCTGCTTGGATCGTCTACTTCTTTGACTCCCAGAGCTGACGTGGGACTGTTCAGTACGCCCGAAAGCTCGACATCGAATATGGTATCGCCAAGTATGATGAAAACAGGTTCATTGTCGTGAATATGCTCCCTGCACATCCAGATGGCATGGGCAAGGCCAAGACGTTTCTGCTGATCGATAAAGGTAAAGCGGATGTCGTACTGTTCGCGGAGATACGATTCTACCATGTCTCCGAGGTAGCCGACAATAACAATAACCTCATCAATACCTGAAGCAATGAGTTTATCCATGATATGTCCTATGATCGGCTTTCCGGCTACATTGAGAAGCACTTTCGGCTGGGAAAATGTATGCGGACGTAGTCTCGTGCCGACTCCTGCCACAGGTATGATTGCTTTCATGATGTATAACAACTTTTGGGTACCGCTATAAATTTGTTCCACGACCTGATTACTTCGTTGGGCGTTGCCCGGGATCCCCCTGTACCTCTCTGTACACTCCGGTTCCTCTGGCTCCGTCCGCCTCGTACTCAAACCGCTCACGACTTTATAGGGGCGCCGTTTTATGAAAGGGGCTATTGGTAAGTTTTAGCATAGACACCAGTTTACAAAAATCAGCCTAAAAATGTAACACCTCTTTTTGTTGAACGGCTGAACCGAAGAAAGGTTTTTTTCAGGTTTTTTTGTATTGTGGCGGAACCTGTGCCGGAATTTGTTTCCGGACTCCGCTCTTTAAAGGAAGAAAGGAAGATAAATATTGACCGTATTCATATCATGTCTTCTAAACCAGGGTGGTTTTACAATCAGTCGGGGGTTGTTCCTGTTTTGGAGGGGCGCGTTGTGCTTGTTACCGCCAGAAAGTCCAAACGGTGGATAATACCGAAAGGGATTGTCGAGAAAGATATGGCACCCCATGATTCTGCTGCAAAGGAAGCCTATGAAGAAGCCGGGGTTATCGGCAGCGTCGGCAAAAAAGAGCTTGGCCGGTTCAGCTATCCGAAATGGGGCGGGATTTGTACTGTCCGGGTCTATCCTTTCCATGTCGAGAAACTTCTGGACAAATGGGAAGAGATGCATATCAGAAAACGCAGGGTTGTGTCTGTGAGTGAAGCTGTCCGAATGGTTGACCATCAAGAGCTTGCGGGTATCTTACTCGGCTTTTTCGAGAGCATGAAAAAAAAACGGTAGGCCTGACCGCTGGTGTCTGCAGGGTTCTTTTTACGTTTTCCTAAACTGAGCGTTTCAACAAATGCTCTCTGATATTAAGTTTATTAAAAACAATCTGTTATACTGTATTTGTTTTGGGGTTATTCCCCACCTGTCGGGTGGACATGAAAACTGATAAAGAGCCGCATTTGTTAAAACCCTTCAGGATTGCCGATCATGCCGAATCTGCTTCGTTACAGGGAACTTGCAGTAGTTCACTACAGCGGCATTCCCTGTGCCTTGCATCTCCGACATGCTCGACAATCGCTCAATTTAGGGTTTTTTCTTTTTTGCTTTTTTTCTTATAATTGCGATATCAAATATTTTGATATCAAGTATTGTACATATGAAAGAAAAAGAAAACCCGGTAAAAAAATTTGCCGGTCATCATGTGGGGATAACAGCAAACCTTTTGCGAACGGCGTTTGCGGCAAGGATATCGAGAGAGAACGACAACACCTCGCCCGAACAGTTTGCCGTTCTTGTTCTTTTGAGCATGAGCGACGGATTGAGCCAGAACGCGGTTGCAGAGTATGTTTTGAAGGATGACGCGACCATAACACGTATTCTCGACAGTCTTGAGAAAAAAAAGCTTGCTGTCAGAAAAAGAGCTCCGCATGATCGCCGTTCCAATCTTGCTTATTTGACACCTAAGGGCAGAGACCTTGCTGAAAAGATGCTCGTTGAAGTAAGTGAGCTTAACGTTTCTCTTCTCCAGGGAATCGACAGTGAAAAGGTCAAAGTTATCTTTGAGGTTCTTGAAAAGTTGAGGGAAAATGCAGCGAAAGTTATAGAAAGCAGCCAGAGGGGGGGGACTTGAATCATGTCGAAAATCAAGCCATACCTTATCGCTTTGATTATTGTTATTGCCGGTATCGTTATCGGAAGACTGCTTGGTTCCGGGAAATCGCAACAACCTGACAGGACGGTTCCAAAAAAGGAGCTTCAGGTGCCGCTTGTCGAAATAACAAATGGCCGGGTGCAGAGGGTCGTCAGGATGAACGGGAAGGTTGATGCACTGAGGAAAATCGAGATATATGCCGAGGTGAGCGGTGTATTTGTCGATGGGGCCAGGCCGTTCAGGGAAGGGCGCAGGTTCGCAAAGGGAGAGGTGCTGCTGAGAATCGAGGACAGTGTTTACCGTAACAGCGTCCTTGCAGAAAAAAGCGCATTGCTCAATGAGCTGACATTGCTTATGCCGGATCTTCTGATTGATTTTCCGGAGCAGGCGGAGCCCTGGAAAAAGTATCTCGATGATTTCAGTATCCACAGGCCGCTCGGTCCACTGCCACGCGCTGAGAACGAAAGGCTGAGGAATTATGTCGCAGCCAGGAACATCTACAAAAAGTTCTTTTCGGTCCGCAGTATGGAAGAGACGCTGGCCAAGTATCGGATTTCCGCGCCTTTCGATGGTGTTGTTACCGCTTCCGGGGCGAATCCCGGTATTCTGGTGCGTAATGGTCAGAAGCTGGGAGAATTTGCAGCAATGACGGCTTTTGAGCTGGAGCTGTCGGCCCCGGTCAGAGAAGCTGCATTTATCAGGAAAGGTGACAGGGTCACGCTGACATCCGATGATTTCAATGGTTCCATAGAGGCAGAGATCGCAAGGGTGAATGAGGCGATCGACCCGGACACCCAGACAGTCGGTGTCTATGTTCTTCTCAGCGATTCCCGCCTGAAAGACGGCATGTACCTTTCCGGTTCCCTGAGTGTTCCCGTGAATAATGCTTCGGCCATAGCCCGTGAACTGCTTGACACGCAAAACCGTGTGTTTGCCGTACGCGATTCGGTGTTGAGTCTGCTTCCTGTGGAAGTGGTTTCGGTTGACGGTAAAACAGCGATTGTCCAGGGTATTCCGGACGGAACGGTAATCGTCGCCGAGCCTGTGGAGGGACTTTTCAACGGCATGGTTATATCTGTCGAGCTTCTGATCGAGAAGCAGGAGCAGAGTGAAGCTGGTTCAGAGCAGGAAGGATAACTGTTTATAACAAGAAGGCGCGGCTCAATGCATTCCCGACATTTCGGGAGAGCATTCAGTTCAGGCACCTGTAAGCTGGTTAGAAATTGTGAAAGGAATTATCAGGCAATTTATCCGCTATCCCGTTCTGGGCAACGCAATATTTCTTGCGATTTTCCTGTTCGGGTTTCTTGCGTTCAAGGGTATGAAAACCACGTTTTTTCCCGAAGTCCCTTCTCATACCATTTTTGTCGTTGCTTCATTTCCAGGCGCTTCACCCGAAGAGATCGAGGAAGGTATTACCCTCAAGATAGAGGACAAGCTCAAAGGTGTGACCGGAATAGAGCGGGTGACCTCCGTATCACGTGAAAATACTGCCACGATCACCGTCGAGCTGCTCCAGAATTACGATGTCAACGTACTGCTTCAGGAGGTGAGCAATGCCGTCGACCAGATCAGCTCTTTTCCTGCCGGGCTGGAGAAGATAAGGGTCTACAAGATGGAGATGACCGATTTTGTCGTCGCCTACTCTATCTACGGGGATGTCGATCTCGAGGTTCTGAAAACCTATGCCCGAAGGATCGAGCGGGAGTTGCGAAACAATGAAGGTATCTCCAAAATTACCTTGAGCGGATTCCCGGAAGAGGAAATCGAGATAAGCGTCCGTGAGGATGTGCTGAAGTCTTATGGTTTGACCTTTGATGAAGTGGCGGCAGCCGTGAGCAGGGCCAATCTGAGGATAACGGGAGGAACTATCAAGGGGCCTGATGAGGAGCTCCTTATCCGTTCGGATAATCAGGGCTATTATGCCGCTGATATCGAAAATCTGGTGGTACGCACTTCGGCGGCGGGTGGTCTGGTACGTCTCAGGGATATTGCCGAGGTGAAAGATCGCTGGTCGGAAGATCCCAACCGGACATACTATGACGGGAAACCCTCCGTGACGATCGATATCGAAAAGACCAGCGATGAAGACATGTTCACCATTGCCCGGAAGGTCGCGGCATTCATGGAGGAGTTTGACAGAAGGCATGATGATGTATCGATCAGTCTGCTTCGTGACGGTTCGGGTATCGTTCAGGAGCGTGCAAATATTCTTGCCACGAACGGCCTTATCGGAAGCATTCTTGTTGTCCTGTTTCTCTCTTTTTCGCTGAATCCGAGAATGGCATTCTGGGTAGCCCTCTCCATACCGCTTTCTTTTGCCGGCATGTTCATGCTCGGTACTTTTTACGGACTGACCATCAATGTCGTGTCATTGCTCGCCATGATCCTTGTTGTCGGTATCCTGGTGGATGACGGTATCGTTATCGCGGAAAGCATCTATCAGCAATACGAAAAAGGGCTGAAGCCTCTCGATGCGGCGGTCAAGGGTACCATGGACGTGCTGCCGTCTGTCGTCGCTGCGGTACTGACCACGATTGTGTTTTTCACACTTTTCCTCTCGCTCGAGGGCTCGTTCGGGGAGCGGTTCAGGGATATCGGCTTTGTCGTTATCGCGACTCTTTTGATTTCTCTCGTCGAGGGGATTTTCATATTGCCCGGACATATTGCCCATTCCAAGGCACTGCGGGGCAACCCTCGTCAGAAAACATGGCTGATGCGCAAATCGGAGGCGTTCATACGTTTTCAAAGGGACCGGTTCTATGCGCCGGTACTTCGTTTCAGCATAAAAAATCCTCTCATAACGGCCATGGTTCCGGTTGCACTGCTGATTATTACGATCGGGGCCTTGCAGGGAGGAATAGTCAAGCTCACCTTTTTCCCGAACCTCGAGTTTGACAACGTCCAACTGACATTTGAAATGCCTGCGGGAACGCGCCAGACAGTAACGGACAGTCTGCTGGCCCGAATGGAAACAAATGTAAAAGAGGTGAGCGGTGAATACAAGGAAGAATACGGGCAGGATCTTGTCAAGGCGATCGGGCGCTCGGTCGGGCCGGACGCACATAAAGGGGGATTGAGGATTACCTTACTCGAGAGCCAGTTCCGGCAATGGTCGAGCAGGCAGGTATCCAACGCCATAAGGGAAAAAATCGGTACTGTGCCGGGGGCTGAAAAGCTTCAGGTTGGAACCGGTGGTTTCTGGGGAATGCCGGTGTCGATCGCTCTCAGGAGTGACAATCTGGAGCAGTTGAGGGGAGCCAAAGAGTCTCTGGAGAGGGAACTGAAAAAAATGCCGGAGCTCAAGGATATCATCGATGATGATCCGCCCGGTTTGCGTGAGGTTCGGGTCACGCTCAACGAAAAAGCACGGTCGCTCGGACTCACCGAGGCCGAAGTGATGAACCAGGTCAGGAGCGGCTTTTTCGGCTACGAGACCCAGAGGATCCTCCGGGGTATCGACGAAGTGAAGGTCTGGGTACGTTTTGCCGAAACGGATCGTGAGTCTGTGGCCAAAATGGAGCGAATGGACATTCGCCTGCCTGACGGCAGGGCCTTTCCTCTTGGTACGATTGCAGATGTCAGGATAGAGCGCGGGGTATCCACCGTCAACCATATCGACGCCCAGAGGGTTGTAAAGATCGAGGCGGATATTACCGATTCCAAGGAATCCGTGCCCGATCTTCTGGAGCGCATCGATCTGCAGATCATGCCGGGCATTCTGAAGGCGTTTCCCGATGTAAGCTATGATTTCGAGGGGCAGAGCAGGGAGAGCGATAAAACAACCGCCTCGATGAAGAACGTCTTTCCGGTTGTCCTGGGAATGATGTTCCTGGTTGTTGTATTTTCTTTCCGCTCTTTTCTGCAGGCGTTTATTGTCTTCCTCATGATTCCGTTCAGCTTTGTCGGAGTTGTGTGGGGGCATTTTATCCAGGGCTATCTGATAAGTATTCTTTCGATTTTCGGTGTCATCGCCCTGATCGGCATTGTCATCAACGACGCTTTGGTTTTTGTCAATGCATTCAACAGCCGCCTGCAGGCCGGGAAGCATTTTAAAGATGCGCTTTATGAAGTGGGGCTCAGCCGTTTCAGGCCGATTGTCCTTACTTCGTTGACCACCATTGCCGGTCTTGGTCCGCTGATTTTAGAACAGAGCCGTCAGGCACAATTCCTGAGTCCCATGGCTATTTCCGTTGCTTACGGCTTGTTATTCGGGACGTTCCTGACTCTGGTGATGCTCCCAGCTCTGCTGGTTTTACTGAGCCATGCAAAAGTGCTGGCAGTGGGTCTTCTGAGAGGAGAAAAACCATCGCCCGAGTCTGTCGAGCCGGCAGCCATGCAGAGAGAACTGTTTGAGGGAGAAGAGCGGGAGCAGAGGCAGTAGGCAGTGTGCAGCAGTCAGTTGGCGGCTTACGGTGAGCCGGAGCTTGTAACAGGAAACAGCTGTAGGGGCAGGCCCATGTGCCTGCCCGATGATGATGGATCGTAATCGAAATGATGAGCGCCGGAAAAGAACGGTGATACAGCCGGAAAAAAAGAGAAAAGGAATGTTTGGGAGGCAGAAAACAGAAGGCATCATGAAAAAAGGAAGAAATCACGTTTTTGCCTGCGGCGACACGTTGCTTGGCGGGTTTGTGCTGTTTCTCAGCGTTTTCCTGGTTTCCCCGCTCTGTGCCGCCGAGCTTTTGAGCCTTGAGGATGCTATAGCGGAAGCGCTTGTCCGCAATCAGGATATCCAGGTTGCAAAAGGAGAGGAAAAAATCAGCAGCAATAATGTCAACATCGGAAATGCGGGTTTGCTGCCGAAAGTCGATCTTGTCGGATCGGTGAACTATCAGGATAACGAAGAGCCTTCCGTGTCAGGGCTTACCGAGTTCACTTCGACAGGTGCCACGCTGCAGGCAAACTATACATTGTTTGACGGATTCGGTAACATCTATACTTTCAGAAAGCTTAAAAGCGCGGGCAGGCTCGGCAGGTATCAGGCCCGCAATGACATCGAACAGGTCATTCTGCAGGTAAGCGAGGCTTATTATAAGCTTGCTGACGCTGCCGAACAGGTAGCGGTTGCCAAGGAAGCTCTCGCAATATCCGGAGAAAGGTTGAAACGTGCCCGTCTCAGGTCGGAATACGGTCAGGCAAACACCCTTGAGGTACTTTCAGCGTCTGTGGATGCCAATGCAGACAGTGTTGCCTGGAAAGATGCTTTGCTCGGTATGGAAAACGCAAACCGCACCCTGAACCTTTTACTGAACCGTCCTATCGATGCATCGTACCGGGTCAAAAAGGAGGTGTCTTTCGACAGGAGCATGACAAAAGAGCAAATTCTCAGGAGCGCAAAGCTCTCCTTTTCTGCATATCTTGTCGCTCGCGAATCGGTAAAACAGGCAGAGTATGATCTTGGTATAACAAGATCGGATTTTTTCCCCGAGCTGGGGATGCAGGCCGGTTACGGTTTCAGCAATACCCTTGAAGGGTTTGAGCCCGGAACGGATGATTTGTCGGGCAGTTTTTCTGCGGCCCTGACGCTGAACTTCAATCTGTTTAACGGTTTTCAGTCGAGCATCAGGAGCCAGAATGCCCGTATTGAGTTGCAGAACAGGAAACTGGTTGAACAGAAAACTCTCAGCGAGCTGGAAAAACAGGTTGCAGATACCTGGCAGGAATATATGAACAGACTTGATGTTCTGGAGTTTCAGAAAAAAAATATCGAGACAGCAGAACTGAACTTCAGACGCTCAAAAGAGCTCTATGTGATCGGCCAGCTGACGACAACGACATTCAGGGAAGCCCAGCTCAATCTGATCAATGCGCGAAAAAGCATTGCTTCGGCAGCATATGATGCCAAGATACTCGAGCTGAAACTGAAGCGCTTTGCCGGCACGTTGATCAGGGAAGAGGGTATTGTTGGGGATGATAGGGAATAGGTAGTGGGTAAAATGGGTAAGAGACAAGGCAAGGAGGGAGACCGGGGGCTGGAATTCGTGATCCGTCTTACGTGTCAGGCAGAGAGAATGTAGGGGCGAAAAATCTTTCGCCCGTTCAAAGGCCGATGGAAAGAAAAATGTTCTGGTAAATCTGTAGGGGCGGGTTTGAAGCCCTCCTGGCTGTAATGATTGATGGACGGGGATAATTGGAAACAAATGTCTGCTCATGTCAGCTTGTCATGATAGTCTTTTCTGTTTTCGAATGAAGGAAAAAGAGTTTGTTTCTAAACGGCAGAGTGGTATATTAAGAGCCTTCCAGTAAAGCGGGGCATGGCGCAGCTGGTAGCGTGCCTGCTTTGGGAGCAGGAGGTCCCGAGTTCGAGTCTCGGTGCCCCGACACATGCGGGATTGTTCATTGACAGGAGCTTAGTTGTGCCCGTAGCTCAATTGGATAGAGCATCAGCCTTCTAAGCTGAGGGTTACTGGTTCGAGTCCAGTCGGGCATGCAATGTAGTAGACCATATTCTTTTATGGTGATTGTAGCTCAGTTGGTTAGAGCGCCAGGT
>JAKSDB010000317.1 GCA_022360415.1 Chlorobiales bacterium | reverse complement strand
CGGCGTGGTCAACCTCCTCACAATCCGCTACCCGCAGCAGGTCCGCCTCGAAGTCCGCATTGCTGAGGTTTCCAAGTCCTGCATGCAGGCTTTGGGCTTCAGTTGGACACAAGGCCTGGGCGATATCACAGGCAGCCTCATGACAGGCTTTGTCAGCGATGCCACACTCAACCTGTTGTTTGATAGTGCCAACCGGCTTAGAGTGAAAGCTGAATGCAAAAAGGGTTTGATTAAAATCCTGGCTGAACCAACTATTGTCGCTATGAGTGGTAATGAAGGCTACTTCCTGGTTGGCGGCAAAGTGTATACACCCACTGTCACCTCCAACGGAGCAATCGACTACGTTGAACGCACATATGGGGTAGGGTTGCGATTTTCGCCTACTGTGCTGGATTCAGGTCGTATTTCGCTCAGGGTTGCCCCCGAGGTCTCTGAGCCTCTGAAAGAAGCTATCACTGCGGGAACCACATCAGCTTTACCTTCCTTTAAACTCAGCTACGCTTCCACCACCGTCCAGATGAACCTGGGCGAAAACCTTGTTATCGGCGGCCTTCTCCGCGACAATCTCGAAGAAACCATACGGGGAGTGCCCTTGCTGAGCAAAATCCCCATTCTCGGCGCGTTATTCCGAAGCACCGAGAAAAATTCTGAAACCACCGAGCTCATGGTTGTTGTTCGCCCCACCCTGGTCGAAGGCAGGGTCTCCGAGCCGGAGCTCCCCACCGACAGGTTTGTCCCGCCTACTGAAAAAGAGCTTTTCATCGACGGAAAGCTTCAAGGCTCACGGAGGGATCAATGACCACCATGCGCACAGATATTGCCATGCTTCAGCCGCCTGAAACGGAGAAAGATCAATCCCAGAAGGGCGGTGTGTTGGTTGAATTTGCATTCATCCTGCCGATACTGCTGGTTGTTCTTTTCGGGGTGGTTTCCTTTTCTGTAGCCCTGTACAACAAAACCGTGCTCTCCCTGGCTACCAGGGAAGGCGCGCGCGCTGGTGCCATGTTCGTTCCGGATCAGACCGACGACGACATCATTAACAGCGCCACCACCGCTGCCTCCCAGGTCTTACAAAACAACCTCATCTCTTTTGGACCTGACATGGACCCTTCCGTCGCTGTGGGCATTTCGGGCGACCCCATCCCTCCGGACATTTCGGGCGACGTCCTCACCGTCACGACAAGCGTCAATTACGCCGGGCTCTTCATTATTTATGATTTATCGGACTTTTTAATCTCGGCGAGGACCAGCATGAGAATCGAATAACCATGACTTAATCAAACCACATCAACAAACTGCTTCACGGCCAGCATGGTGGTGTCGTCATTTTGTTTGCTTCACCTGTATTGGCCAAATAAAGACACATGAACATTGTCACTTACTCTCCCGAGCCGTGGGAGGTTTCCGATACACGACTTGAAATGGGTCAACACCACCTGGTCCGACTGGTGGGTGAGCTGGGAGGCATGGTGCGTCAAGTCACAACCCAAAACCCCGACCTTGTCTTTCTGGTGGGCTTTGAACCCACCGATCCCATGTACATTCAAGAGGTAGAGATGCTCTGCCTCGCTATACCAAGCGCCGCCATCGTGGCACTGCACAAGTCTCTGCGCCCACAAACACAGCCTGAACTTCTGTTATCTCTTATGCGCGCCGGTGTGCGTGAAGTCATTGTCGACAGCGCCGCCGAAACCCTGCAACAGGTTATCGAACGCGCTCAACTTCGTGTCAACGGCTCCAGCGTCAGCCGGGGCCGGGTTCTTGGATTTGTCTCCTCCAAAGGGGGGGATGGCAGTTCCTGCATCATGGCCAATCTTGCCTTTGCGCTCTCTCAAGTCCCTGAGACCCGCGTACTGGCAGTTGATGTCTCTTTACCCTTTGGCGACCTTGACATGTACCTCACCGGAGACAACCACCCTCAGGATCTGGCCGACATCTCCGCTCAATCCGACCGGCTCGACAAGTCGCTGCTCGACAGCATGGTGCAGCACCTCAGCCGCACACTCGACCTCATCCCCTCGCTACCCACGTTCGAAAAAATCGTTGATATAGAACCCGAACGCGTAAGTCGGCTCATTCAGATTGCCACAAACTTTTACGACTATATTCTGGTTGACTTCGGCTCATCTCTCGACCAGGTCGGCATCTGGGTTCTCGAGCACCTTGACGAACTCTGCATCGTATCCACCCCATCGCTGCCATCGCTGCGCCGGGCTGGCCAACTGCACAAACTCTCTAAAGAATTTGATGATCCCATGTCAAGCATCGAAATTATCCTCAACCGTGCTGATACAAGTTTTCCCATCTCCAGTTCCAAAATCGAAAAAATTATCGGCAGGCCAATTAACAAACGCTTCCCTTCCGACACTGAAGCCGTGCAAGAATCCCTCTTGATTGGTCAACCCTTCGTGCAACTGGCACCAAAATCCAAGCTTTCAGAAACCATCGTCGACTGGGCCGCGGACCTCACTGGCAGCAGTCCTCGTAAACGACGCTCGCTATGGCAACGCTTAAAGATCAAATAGCTCGCTGGAAGCTCTCCGCCAAACGGGGTGAAGCCCCCTCGGCAGCGGCACCCTCTGAGGCGCATGAACAACCTCACGTCGTTGAGTCTCAATCTTCGTCTGCCCCGACACCGGCGATAAAACCCAAAGCATCCCCGGGGGTCGACTATTACGCAACCAAAATAAAGCTGCACCAAAAGCTGCTCACCCGCATCGACCTCGACGCAATCGAAAGCCTGACCCCCGAGCAGCTGCGCAATGAGCTTGGGGTCTTGCTTGTCGCGCTTATCGAAGAAGACGCCATCCCCCTCAATCATAAAGAACGCACCAGACTGGTAACCGACCTCAAAAACGAAATTATGGGCCTGGGCCCTTTGGAGCCTTTGTTAGCAGACCCCGCCATTTCTGAAATCATGGTCAACGGCTACCAAAACGTCTATGTCGAAAAAAACGGATGCATTGAGCTCACCGACATCCGTTTCAATGACGACGCACACCTTATGAAAATCATCGACAAAATCGTCTCTCGTGTGGGGCGGCGCATCGATGAATCCAGTCCCATGGCCGATGCCCGCCTGCCCGATGGGTCGCGCGTCAACGCCATCATTCCGCCATTGGCTCTCGACGGCCCTGTCCTCACCATCCGGCGCTTTGCGGTTGTGCCCCTGCAAATGCACGACATCATTGAAAAAAACTCACTCACACCCGCCATGGCCGAGCTGTTGTCGGCCCTGGTTGTATCCAAGTGCAACATCATCATTTCAGGGGGCACCGGTACGGGTAAAACCACGTTGCTCAACATTCTCTCGAGCTATATTCCCGCCGACGAACGCATCGTCACCATCGAAGACACTGCCGAACTTCAGCTTCAGCAGGATCACGTCATCCGCCTGGAAACGCGCCAACCCAACGTTGAAGGTAAAGGCGAAATCACCATGCGCGCACTTGTAAAAAATTCCTTGCGCATGCGGCCCGACCGCATCGTGCTGGGCGAGGTCCGCAGCGTCGAGGTAGTCGACATGCTGCAAGCCATGAACACCGGGCACGAGGGCTCGCTCACCACCATTCACGCCAACAGCCCGCGGGATGCGCTGGGCCGACTCGAAAACCTGGTGGGCCTGGGCGGCATCAGTCTGCCCAACAAAGCCCTGCGCCAGCTCATTTCCTCGTCGCTTGACTTTATCATCCAGATCTCACGACTAAATGACGGTAAACGCAAGATCACCAGCATCCAGGAAATCATCGGCATGGAAGGTGAAATCATTACCACCCAGGAAATTTACTGCTACAAACGCACAGGCACCGATCCGGACGGATCCGTGCAAGGAAAGTTCAGAGCCACGGGTGTACGTCCCCGAGTGTCTGAAAAAATCCGCACCTACGGCATCGGCCTCAGTGACGGCATCTTCGAGCCAGACGACAACGATTATCCTCTGTGAACATTAT
>JAKSDB010000049.1 GCA_022360415.1 Chlorobiales bacterium | reverse complement strand
TTTTTTTTTTTTTTCTTAGCCATAGACCTGCTCTGATAAGGTTAAAAATTTGTCTTTGTACTTATAATCATAGTCCGTCTCTATGCGAACAAAACCGCTCCTGATCAGATGAGCGTTGATGAACGTTTTGTTTTGCAGATAGAGGTAACAGAGCAGGTTGTTCTGTTCATCGTATTTCTGACTGTCATGTTTCAAAAATATCCGCTTGCCCTTGATCTTCTCGTTTAGGTATCCGATAGCCTTGTCATGAAGTACAGGATCGGCTTTGATGCCCAGCAGCCTGACCGTCAAACCATTTGACAGCAGTACCTTTTCCGGTGTCAACACTTCTTTGACTGTAAAGAAATCCTCGCGTTGTACGCCGTTCTCCTTGTCAATTCGAGATCCAAAAGAGAGCTTTCTCGGATCGATTTTTTTATCGAGCTTGTGCGGATCTTTGAAGCGATAGGGAAGTCGCTCGATGGCTCTTTCAAAATCACGTAAAGGCTTGTCCTGTTGAAATTCGTACTCGGTACCTACGAGGTCAGGCTGGTTGACGCCGAGTTTCTGTTTTGCTATTTCGACAAACTCAGGATTATTTTCATAGCCCACCGAATTGCGCCCGAGATTTCTTGCTGCAAGAGTGGTTGTCCCGCTTCCCATAAAAGGATCGAGCACGGTATCGCCCTGGAAGGCAAACATCCTGATGAGCCGCCGCGGCAGCTCTTCGGGAAACATTGCAATGTGGCCGTCCTGCTTTGCTCCACCAAAATTCCAGTGACCGGAGAAATAGGTGTTCCATTCCTCCTTTGTCATCGCGGACTGCTCTTTTTGCTCCCTGGTTGGCCTCGGTGCTTCGCCTTGCTTTTTGAAGATGAGAATGAACTCATAGTCCAGCTTCAGTATACCATTGCGCGGATAGGGAAAACTTCCCATGATCGATGCACCGCCGGTTGTGTTTGTCGTTGTTACTTTTTGCCAGATGATAGCCCCCATATAGTCGAAACCGACCGTCTCGCAGAACTTGATGATCTCCGTCCTGATCGGAATAACCTTGTACCGGCCATAATAAACCGAACGGGCAAACTGGTCACCGATGTTCACGCAGAGACGGCAGCCGGGATGCAGCACTCTTTCACATTCGCTCCAGACAAGATTCAAATTGTTGACGTAGCTTTCATAACTCTCATGAAAACCGATCTGTATATCGGTTCCATAATCTTTGAGCTGCCAGTAAGGTGGTGAGGTAATGACAAGATGAACCGACCTGTCAGTAAGCAGATTCATCTGGCGGCTGTCGCCTTGTATGATCGTATGATGTGTTTTCAACTGTTTTTCTTTTTAACGTCTTTTTCCGATTGTAATTAACAGCCTCCTGACACTAATCTGAAGTGTTCCTATATCTTTATATAGTATAGAATTTTTTGACTGTTTTTGTCCCGTATAGAGATCGATAAGTTTTTCGAATGAGAAGATTTTGTGTAGAATTTGCGCTTATCTTACAGCGGGAGCATAAGCATAATTGCATCTGATCATTAAATGCACCAAATATGGGAATGATTCATTTTCGGCCTTGGTGTGGCATTATTCAAACTCGGCGCGTTGCACGCCTGATTGCCGAATTATCGATTTGAGTGTTCCTATTCGAATCTCCTTGTGATCGGGGACAGGCACAGTGATTGTTCCGCCCGAAATTTTCTTTTGCATAATAACATGACTTCCTTTTCGCCTTACCTCCTGAAATCCATGCTGCAAAAGTATTTGACAAATTTCTTTACCGGAAAAGACTTTGAGTTTACCCAACCGCTACCTCCACGTGGGTAATATACACTTCACTGTGAAGCCTGGAGTTGATTTCTTCCTGAGACGCTGTTTCAAAAAACAATTCCAGCGCCTCTTTCAGATTTTCCCTCGCTTCAGCAACAGATTCCCCCTGGCTTGCAACATCCACTTCCGGACAAAGGGCAACAAACCCACCGTCTTCTTTTTCTATAATTGCTGTTAGTTTTCTGACCATTGTATCACCTTTCTTAAGGGCACCTCTATTAATTTGTTACGCGACCCGAATACTTCGTTGGGCGGTGCAATAGAGGTACCCTTAATATTCGCCTGAATCCTTCTTTTTATGAGTTTTCCTCAGAACCCTCATCTGGAACGGGATTTTTCGACTGCTGTCTGAATGCTTTATTTTACTCAAAATGTACAATAACTATCGTAAAAACAGCAGTCACAGATACTGGCTGACTTTCACCAGCAGTATCTTTGTATCCACAGGCTTGACGAGATAGTCGTTCATACCTGCGCGCAGTGCTTCCGCAACCAGCTTTTCGTCAGATTCGCCGCTGAGACCGATCACCGGTACCGAAGCAATTCTTGATTTGCCAGACTGCCTTAGACGCTTTGTCGCTTCGATGCCGTCCACTTTGGGCATGCCGACATCCATCAGCACAAGGTCAAACGACCCTTTTTCGAGCTTTTCCAGCACTTCATGACCGTCAGCGGCCTCGTCGACTTTCATGCCGTACTTTTCCAAAAGCATGGTGAGCCCTATGCGGTTAACGGATGAATCGTCGGCGACAAGCACCGTTTTCCCTTTCATCTTCTTGAGCGAAATGCCCTGAAGCTCCCGCAAAACGCCTGCAACCTCCCTGACAAGCTCGTTTTCAGAGCAGGGTTTTGTAATCAGTCCCTGCATCCCCGCTTTTTTCGTTTTCCCGTGGGCAACAGTGTAGGGCTGTTCCGTATAGGCGATAACGGGAATGGCCGCCGCTTCCTCTCCTGCCTGCCCTTTTCTGATCATTTCAGTCGCTTCATAGCCGTCAAGCACAGGCATGGCAAGGTTCATAATGACAAGGTCATAGCTTGCGCCCGAGAGTTTTTCAATCGCCTCCTGTCCATTGGCCGCCTCTTCGACCTGAACGCCAAGCGGAACAAGCGTTTCCCTGGCCGTTTTTCTGTCCTGCTCTTTGTCATCGACAACGAGCATGTGCCTGTTCTCGAACAGCGACCTGTTGTCCCTGATCAGCTCGTCATGGCTTGCGTGCAGCTCTTCATCCGTAACAGCGGGAAAGGTAAGGACGAATTCGGTATACTCCCCCTCGGCAGAATGGCAGGCGATATCACCGTCGAACGCGTGCATGACCCGCTTGCAGTAGGAGAGCCCCAGTCCCGTTCCTCCTTTCCTGCTTGCCGTAAAGTACGGATCAAACAGTTTGTCGAGGTTTTCCGGAGAGATGCCCGGACCGTTATCCCTGACTTTTACCTTGTTGAACGGTTCACCCGGCTCAAGGGTGATATGGATTTTTGCTTCGGGGAGGGACTCCAGGAAATACAGCGCGTTTTTGATCAGGTTGAAAAGTACGAAGACATACATGGTTTCGTTGACCCTGAACATGAAGTCCCGGCTGCCGTCATAAACAATTTTTTCCCGCTCCGCGTAAGATTCGAAACCATATTCATCAATAGCCCTTTTTGTCACAAGGGCAGTCGAAGTATAGATGAAACCGCTTTTGTGTATCGGTTTTTCCCTGACCTCGTCGAGGATCATGTTGATGATCTGGCTCCCGCGTTTCACTGCAACCTGACACCATGCCACATGCTGGTAAAGGCTGTCGAGCACCTGAAACAGGTTACCAAGAGTCTTTTCAGCCGAAGCCGAGTTCTCCCGTTTGTAGTCCGGGAGCTGTTGTTCGATGATTTCGAGATTGAGTTTTACCTGTCCAAGCGGGTTGCGCATTTCATGCGCGATGCTTCCTGCAAGCGCCTGCAAAGCCGAGTTCTTCTCAAGTGCAACCTGTCCTCTCCGGTTACTGTAGCTGAAAAGGTATCCCGCAACGACGGTAAAAGAGATTACCGTCATGTACATGGGAATATTGAAATCAGGATCAAGACTGCTTACGGATGAGGTAAGCATAAAAACTGCAATACCGGCAAGTACGCCGACAAACAGATCGAACAGAAAAATGAGCCAGTTCGGCACGAAGGCTATCAAAACGAAGATCATGAAAATCTCCCAGTAAAGCCAGAGCTCATGGAAGTTGTTCTTGAGCAGAAAAAAGGTAAAAAGGAACGGAAGAACGAAAATGAGTGAAAAGTGCCAGTAATAAGGAAAATACCGTTTGGCAAAAGGGGAATCCATTCTGATGATAATCAGGGCAAACAGCGACAATGCCGAAGCCGCCAGGCGCAGCCCGAGATTCTCGTATTCCATGTGGAAGCCGTACTTCAGGAGAAAATAGAAGAATATGTTTCCCGGCGCGGCAAGGATCGCCCCCCAGGTAACATTGAACTGCGAAATCCGGGTTCCTTCCCTGAAACACTTCCTGATGTATCCCGAAAGGCTCATCTGTTTTTCCCTGTGAGGCCAGGCAGAACCACTGTATGGGGACGCGGAACAACATCAAAAATGGCTCCACTTACAATGAGAGATGCCAAAACCTTGACTATAGTGATGATGTTGTGGGGATTGAAACAGCAGCCCACAAACGGCTTACTGATAAAAAGTTACGCAAAAAGCCCGAAAGAAAAAGAAACTGCATTACAGCTCCTCGCCCCGCCCTTTCTCCAGATGGCTTTCGGTCTTCCAGGGCTGGACGGCAAAAATGAAGGAGACAAGAAAAGTGATGGCAACCCAGCTCCAGCCGATGCCTATCAGGCTCGCCCATGAATAGCCCTCGTATGCCCTGGACAGTTCAACAACGAGCTGGCTCAGAAGGATGACGGCAAGAAACAGCGGCAGGCAAAGCTTTATGATCCAGTTCCACCAGGGACCGAGCTGTATCCGTGACACATTGTTCATGTGCTTTCTTATCATATCGAGCCTGAAAAACCATCCTACAACAATACATTCAAGCAGGGCTGCAACAACAATCCCGTAAAAGTTTATGAAGTGATCGACGATGTCGAGCCAGTACAGTCCCGCATTGGTCGTGAAAATGATACCGCCAGCAAAACCGAACAGACAGACCACCGTTGCAAGCATCCTTCTGTTCAGCCCGAACTTGTCCTGAACACCGGACACAAACGCCTCTACAATAGAAATCGAGGACGAAACACCTGCTACGGTCAGGCTGAGAAAAAAAAGCACGCCGAAAAAAGGACCTGCTTCGCCGATAAGGGATATGGCTTTCGGGTAGGCGACAAAGGCAAGCCCGATGCTCTGTTGAACAACATCTTCAAGGGGCTGGTTCTGGCTGAGCGACATGAAGCCGAGGATGGAAAAAACGCCAAACCCTGCAAGCAGGGAAAACGCGCTGTTGGTCAGCGCGGTAATCACCGCGCTTCCGGTCATATTTGATTCGTAGGGCATGTAGCTCGCATAAGCGATCATGATACCGAAACCCAGGCTCAAAGTAAAAAATATCTGGCCATAGGCCTGAACCCATACTTCGGGATCGGACAGTTTTGCAAAATCAGGTTTCAGGTATGCTGAAATGCCGATCATGGCTCCCTCGAGGTTCAGCGACCAGAAGACAAGTATCAGCGTCAGGACCAGGAGCAGGGGCATGAAAATCCTGTTTGCCAGCTCGATGCCCCTGCTGACGCCCCTCACAATGATAATCCATGTAATCAGCCATACGGCGAAAAGCCCCTTGAGTATAGGCGGTTGGACCGTGCCGATTTCGGAAGGAGATGAGCTGAGGTTAAGAAAGGTTCCGAAAAAGAACTCGCCCGGATCATCTCCCCAGGCAAGATCGATGGAATAAAACACAAAATCGAAGCACCAGGCAATGACGACGGAGTAGTAGAGAACAATACCGAACATGGTGAACAGCAGGGGCCACCATCCAAGCCATTCCCAGTTTTTGCCGATTTTGCGGAACGCAAGCGGTGCGCTGCCTATCCGCTCATGGCCGATACCGAACTCAAGGATCAACAGAGGTATACCGGCAGTAAACAGGGCAACCAGATAGGGAACAAGGAATGCCCCCCCTCCGTTGTCATAGGCAAGATAGGAAAACCTCCAGATGTTGCCGAGCCCTACCGCTGACCCTATTGCCGCAAGAATAAAACCGGTTCTTGACTTCCATGCGCTTCTGCCGGTGTTTTTCGATGACATTGCTTCTTGATTCGATGGTGGTTAATGATCGTTAAATTTACAAAACGATACGAACAATCCTGCACGATCAAATCAGGAAGAACATCAATTACTGTATAGTTTTAGCAAGGATGAATCATTCGCGTCGCTGAAAATGACAGAACAGGTACATCTGGCCCTTGCCGCCGGGGGTTACATGCCGCTGTCTGCGATGGCGCAGCAAAACAAATTCTTCACCGAACAGAGATTCCAGCTCCGTTTCGGTGTATCGTTTTACCGGCAAGCCGCTGCATTTGGGCGGGGCTCCGTGAGCGAAAGTACCGAGGATAAGATGCCCCCCCGGTTTCAGAGTGTTGAGGAGTTTCTCTCGATACGTCTGCTGCTGCTCCTCCGTTGTAAAATAATGAAAGACCGCCCGGTCATGCCATAATTCATAGTAATGCTGCGGGAGATCAACAGAAGCGATGTCTCCTTCCAGCCATGTAACCAGGCTTTTTTTCCTGCCCAAGCGAGTCTTCACGGTAGCAAGGGCTCTGCCGGAAATATCGAGCACCGTCAATGATCGGTACCCCGCATCGAGAAGATCTTCCGCAAAGGTCGATATACCGCATCCCACGTCGATGATCGGTGCGTAAAAAGGCATGTCCAGTTCGTTGATCCAGCAAAGTGAAGCCTGCAAATGAGGCGTATACCATCCGGGTTTTCCGGACAACGTTTTCGAATAAACCTTTTCCCAGTGGTGTTTAAGGGCAATACCTGTATGCATTTACACGCCTCCTGTTATTCTTATTTTTTCAAAACGTCTTGCAACCGTCGCGATAACGCATTCCGGAGGATCCTGGCGCATAATGCAAAAGGATTCCTCATCTTTCGCTTGTCCATGGTACGGGCATCCCGGACAGACCTCATGTTTCTCTATATACCAGCGAACCGCCACCTGCTTTTCTATGTCAAACAGCATTGGTACTTCTAGTAAGTTGTTGCGCACTCCTTATTCTACTTCTTCACGTAACTCTAGCTGATTGAGCAGAGATTCTGCCCTATTTCCACCGTATCGGGTATCTGATCCTCACTCTCTTCTTTCGTACCGATCGTGTACTCCCACACCGGCCATCCAAGTTCGTTGCGCTTTTTGTCAAGCATCCGCAGAATATCTTCCGAGGTCCGGTAAGGATCGGGATCCCAGTTCATACCGGCACCAACCATCGCTCGGAAACGGCTGCCGACATAATCCATGAACCGGTCGGAAGCAATGGTGTTGTCCTGGACACAGGAATAGGTTTCGATACCCTGCAGCACAAAGGAGTAACGCGCTCCCATGGTTTTTTCCGCCGCCGGATCGGCGGCAACCATGGCGAGCGGCATGGCGGGATTGGGAACGCCTGCCGCGTTAGCCGTATAAGCCATTATCTGACCTGCCCTTGTACTGTCGGTACATGCACCGACATGCAGTACCGGCGGAATATCTTTCGCCTCGACAACCCCGCGAAGCCGCTGCCCGCAGAGCTTCGAGGCATCGGGATGCGCAAGGCCTGCAAAAAGCAGTCCCATACCGGAGCAACCGTGACAGGTAACCAGCACGTCGTTTTTGATAAGCTGTTTTGCTATAATAATCTGGTTCCGCTCGAACACCGCACCGCGAATGTTGCCGCAGGAACCGAAGTTGACGATTCCGCGAATCTTCCCGTATCTCAACAGTTCGGCAAGCCCGTATATCTTTCTGTCGGGGAGTGAACCATTGAAAAGCTTCATCACCTCCTCGACACCGAACCCCGTCTCCACCTTGGCACTCACTTTCGGAACATAGACCCGTTTCGGATCGCGGTTTTTGTAATTGTCAATTGCAACATCGAGGATCTCTTCGGCAAGGTCATAGAGCTTGTCGAGGTTCTTCAGGTAGTAGTCAAGTTCAATGACAATCGCACCTTCCTTTCTGCCGGAAGGTGAGGTTGTAACAACTTTCGTGTGGAACTGCTTTGCAACCTGCATCATTCCAGGCAGCACATCCTGCTGATCGACTACGATCGCTTCGAACGCACCGGTCGCGACGGCCATTTCAGCCGAAGACGCCATCGCAACCAGAGGAATAGCAAGGTCCCGTTCGATGAACTCGCCGCCGGTGCAGCACATACCGTAAAGCCTGATGTCCTTCGCCCCGGTTTTCTTCACCTTTTCCAGGATCCGTGGCGTACCGACAATATCGCAGACTGCAAAAGCCACCATGGGCGCGTGCCCGTTGATGCCGATATTGATGCAGTCCTCGCTGACAATGCTGCCGAGATTGACATTGATCCTGGAACGCTTCGGTATACCGTACACGATATCGGTTGCAAGCGAGGTCGAGACGACCGTTGTGATCGAGTAGGCCAGAACAGTCCTGAGGAAAGCCTGCATGTGACTTTCAAAGTCCGAGTCCGTACCGTGACTTGTGAGGTTGTTGGTTTCAAAGCACTCGTGATAAGCGCTTACCGGAATAATGCCGAGCTTCTCCCAGGTTTCAACCCGCTCTTTCGGCGCAAGCGCCTTGAGCGTTTTGTGTTCTTGCGGAAGCGACCGCTGCAAGTCGTCGATAAACCTGTCGGCTATTTCCCCGCAAACTGATTCTATTGTTTTTCCTTCGGTTTCAATGCCAAGAAGCCTTGCTACCGCGAACCCTTTTTCCCTCGACTTGAGGGGTATCGGTGCGGTACCTTCAGCCGCAGCCTTGAGTGAAATAAAAACCTCACGGGCATGGGCACCATGCGCAGACAATCCAGCTGCAAGACGTCGTAACGCATTTCCAGCCACGACAAGGTCAACATCCTTACCGCAGATGGTAAGGGGTGTCTTCTCAGTGACCCTGCATGGACCATAGGAACAAAAGGCGCAGCATGCTCCCGTGAGGCCGTAACCGCACTGCGGATGTTGTTGGGCAAACCTGTCGAAAGTACTGCATATGTCATGTTTTCCCATAAAATCAACCATCTCGGCAACCGCCTTGTTGGCGGTATGCCTGACCGTCTCTTCCTTGCTGTAATTGAGACGGTGTACCAGCCGTATCCTGTCTTTCAGCGGCATCCCCGGCCTGTATTCCGGTGCCTTGCGCGAACCGGTCAGTTCATCTTCATAGCTGTATTTCTTCGTATCCGCCATACCGCACTTTTCTTTTACCTGTTATCGAACCAGCCACCTATCATGTTCAGAAACTGCTTATGTAGGAAATCACATCAATGATCTCCTTTTCCGAAAGGCTGCTTCCCCAGGCCGGCATAAACCTCCCAAGGCCGGTTGTGTCAGAAGGAATGCCGTCCTGGATGATGTTGTACAGTTTTGCCCCGCTGTGTTGTGAAAGAGACTCCGGTGAAATCGGCCTGACTTCCAGGCCGAGCATTTTCGATATCCTGCCGTCACCATTTCCTTTCTCCCCGTGGCACATGACACAGGAGTTCCGGTAAATCTCCTCACCGTTGAAATCGCTTTCCTTGTCGCGGCTTATCCGCTCATGACGGTTCAGGACACGGATATAGGCAATGGTGTTTTGTATCTGATCCGGCGTCATCTGAAAACCGAACGGCTTCATGTGCATCGACTTGCCGTGAGCAATCCCCCCCTTGCTGATAAAATTATAGAGTTCCCCGTCAGTTCTGGCCTTGAAATGGGTGCTGTCTGTAAAATCAGCCGGGTCGGCTGAAAGCATCGGGGCATACGGGCCTTTTCCATCGCCTTTCTGGCCGTGGCAGACAAAGCAGTAGCCGAGATACAGTTTCAGGCCTTTCAGCGGGTCCGGCTCACTATCCGCAATCACCGTTGCAGGTTTCCCGCCGCTGCCAGACGGCACGTTCTTTCCGCCGCAAGCGTGAAGCGCAGGCACAACAGCGAGAAGAACAAGCGCGAGAGAAAGCTTATATCCTGTCATAATGATTGCGCTTAAATAATAAGGTCGAGCTCCTCATCCTTGAGCGAAGAGTAGAGCGCGATGATCTCGTCCCGCATCTCGTTGAACTCCTTGTCCGTTCTGCTCATGCACTCATGACGCGGCCTCGGCAGATGGTTGACAAGCACCTTCTTCAGCCTGCCGGGATTGATATCCATCACGCAGATCCTGTCCGAAAGAAAAATAGCCTCATCTACATCATGGGTAACGAAAAGAATGGTTGTTCCGGTTTTCTCCCACACCTTGAGAATCTGTATCTGCATCTCTTCCTTGGTAAGCGCGTCGAGCGCTTCGAACGGTTCGTCCATGAGCAGTATTTTCGGCTTGTTTGCCAGCGCTCGCGCAATCGCGACCCGCTGACGCATGCCTACCGAAATCTCGTGTATCTGCTGATGCTCGGTACCCGTCAATCCGACCGTCGCGAGCTGTTCCTTTGCGATGGAGTGCCTTTCGCTCCTTGGAACATGTTTCAGTTCCAACCCTATCTCGACGTTTTCCAGAACATTTCTCCACGGCAGCAAGGCGTACTCCTGAAAAACCATCCCCTTGTGAGGCCCAGGCCCATGCTCCTCTTTTCCGTCGAGAATGACCGAACCTGTTGTTTGCTCTATCAATCCGGCAACAATCTGCAGGGTCACCGATTTACCGCATCCTGTCGGGCCGAGAATGCAGACAAACTCACCCTCTTCGACGCTCAGATCTACATTTTCAAGTGCCAGAAAGTCTTTTCCCTCCTTGTTGAAAACCTTGCTGACTCCCTTGATCTCCAGGAGAGGTTCATTATTGCTCATGTCCTTTTTATCTGCTATCATCGGAAAATCAGTATTCACAGACCGCTTTACCCGCACCTGCCTTGACCTCGTTCAACACCTCTTCGCGAAGCTTGACAAACCGGTTGTGAAAATCCGTTTCCAGCGCGGCCTTCCCGGTCCGGGGACGCGGCAGATCGTTGCGGAATATGTTCGATATCTGTCCTGCCCGGTTCATAACCGCGATCCTGTCGCTGAGTTTTACCGCCTCGTCAAGATCCGAGGTCACAAAGATGATCGTGTTGCGCTCGTGCTTCCATATCCTCGTAATCTCCTCATGCAGCGTCATTTTCGTTTTCGAGTCAAGCGCGTTGAACGGCCCGTCCATGAGCAATATTTTCGGCTTCGTAACGAGAATCATAGCCAGCGACGCTCTCCGCTTCATGCCTCCGGAAAGCTCAACGGGGTGCTTGTTCACTGCGGAGGAAAGCCCGACCATATCGATATACTTCATGGCAAGCTCCCTGTTCCGGGCCTCGCTTTTGCCCCCTTTAAATTCAAGCCCCAGTTCGACGTTTTTCAGAACATTTCTCCACGGAAGCAGAGCATATTCCTGAAAGATCATTCCCCGGTCGGCTCCCGGTCCCTTGATTATTTCGCCGCCAAGCCTGATCTCCCCCGTCGTCGGGGCCTCGAAACCTGCAATCATTTTCAGAAAAGTTGATTTCCCGCTGCCGGTCGGTCCGACTATGACGAGAAATTCGTTTTCCGCGATATCAAGATTGCAATTGTTTACAACCGTTATCTCTTTACCATTTTTCCTGAAGTTTTTTGAAACTCCCCTCAGGCTTATCAGTTTTTTTCTTCCCGCCGTTATGCTGCCGTTATGCAATTCGTCCGACATAGCCAATCCCCGTTATCAGATTTTCCAAGAGTATTTGCTGATGAGCCAGCGGTTGACCGAGTCAAGCAGATAACCGATGGCTCCGATGACAACAATCGTCGCTATGAGCTGATCGTAACGAAACCTGTCCCTCGTATCCAGGATGAAGTAGCCCAGTCCGTCCGGAACACCGAGCATCTCTGCCGGGACAAGAATAATCCAGCTTACCCCGACGGCAAGGCGCAGACCGGTAAGCATATCGGGAATTGCTGCCGGGATGATGATTTTCCTGAGAATACCCGCATCCATTGCCCCCATGGTTTTTGCCATATTCAGCCAGAGGGGACTCACCCTTCCTGCACCGTGAGCGGTGTTGAGTATAAGCGGCCAGATAGCTACCAGCCAGAGCAGAAACGTGACCGACACATCGCCGACACCGAACATGATTATCGCTATGGGCATCCAGGCAAGCGGAGAGATCATACGCATGAACTGGAACACCACATAGGTTAGTTGCTCGAGCCTTTTGAAATATCCTACGAGAACACCCACCGGCAGCGCAACGATAATCGCGCATGCCAAACTGACCAGCACCCTTCTCAGGCTCGGCACTGCATGACGCACGATATCGCCGTCCTTGGCCATCTCTATAAGCGCAAGTGCTGCCGCAAGAGGGGAGAATGCTTCGCTGAAATCGTTTCCGAACATTTTCAACATGCTTGCAGCCTGCCAGACAACAAGAAACAGCAGTACACCAAGCACATAGTAGCTCCTGTCTGCAATAAAACCTCCTATATTCCCGGTTCGTGACTTTTGTTGTTTTTCTGACATGATTACGATTCGGCTGGTTAAAACTTGTCAACCTCTTTTGAGCGTACCTTTCCATGTGACCTGCTCTCTTCAGACAGGCCACCTGCCGTGTTTTGAATTCATTGAAGTAGAGTAGAGCCCCTTTCTCTCACCATTGCCAGGGGCAAAGGATCAGGCATAAGGCTGGCTTATACTGCAATAACCTCTTCCCTTACATATGGATTGGCTGGATCGACACCGGCAAACTGCGCAAGACCGCCAAGCTCCGATGAAGCCTCCTCGACACCAGCCGTATACATCAGCTCCGCATGCACGTTTGCAGGGTTGAGACCTTTCATGAAAGCCAGGTCACCCTCCATTTTTGTCTGCTTCATCATCTCGACCATCTTGTGTGTTGCGGATTCGAACTGGTAGGGATTGTAGGAAAGCCTTTCCGCCTCCCATTCAGGATGCTGAATCGCGCCTGTGCCACCATTCTCGCCGTACGTATCGAGATCGTACTTCAGCATCGCCCTTTTGACCACTTTTTCCGGAAGCGGGAGATATTGTGCGCCATCCTTCGAAAGGATGTGTGCCGCTTCTTCAGCATTGTTCAGAGCCCAGAGCTCTGCCTTCACGAGCGCCTTGATCACGTTATGTGACCATACCTTGTCCGCAAGCTCCTTTTCATTCATGACCGCAACACAGCAGGGATGGTTTTTCCAGACGTCACCGGTAAAGCGGACAATCTTGCCGCCTGCGAGAATCTCTCCTGCCGCGTTGAAAGGCTCGGCGACTATATATCCGTCAATGGCTTTCGAGGCCATCGCTGTGGGCATGTCCGGAGGAGCCATAACGAAAAGGTTCATCTGATTCTCCCCAAGAGGCGCGTTCTTGTTCTGAATAACCGGCTCGATCCCCATCTCTCTTGCAATCATCTGTATGATGATGTTGTGCATGGAATACCAGTAGGGAACCGCAATCTGTTTACCTCCCAGATCGGCATAGGAATCTATTCCGCTGTCCTTCCCGACAGTCAGAGCCGAGCCGTTGATGTGATCCCATGCTATAACTTTCACTGGAAAACCCTTGCTGTAACGCATGTAGATCGGAATCGGCGCCAGCAAATGCGTCAGGTTGAACCTTCCGGCCATAAACGCTTCGGCCATCGGCGCCCACCCCCTGATGAGCACCGGCTTTTCGGATTCTATACCCATCTCTTTGTAAAAACCAAGCTCGTGCGCGAGGATGATAGGGGTAGCGTCGGTAATCGGAAGGTAGCAGCTTTTCACCTTTTTAGCGGATGCAACACCCGGCGCTGCCCCCTGTTCTTCTTTCGAACATCCCTGCAACAGGGGATACCCGGCAAACAACGCACTCAAACCAACTGCGGAATTCTGAATGAATTTGCGGCGCGACATGTTTTTTTCTTCCTTTTTCATACCGGACTCCCGTTTTTTAATGGTCGGATTGCTATAGACCTGTGCAGCAGTATCATGCAGAAGCTGCGACCAGCAAACCAAACCGAAACTTCACAATTGTTAATACTCTCACATAAAAAAATTGAACAGGGCACTCTTAACCATTTACTACCCGTTCACAGGAAAAAAATGTTCGTTCTGTTGAGGGACACTCTACGGTGCAGCAACGCCCTGATAGCAGGATGGCATACAACACTGTCATAACATTTTCACCAAAAAGTAACAATTGTTAACATATTTCACAAACAAAAACCTTCCTGTTTTTTTAAGACTCCTCTATAGTCATGGCAAGCAGCAAATGATAGGGGCATCACTCAACATTCACACATAACTTCATCAACTCCTTGGCCTTTTCCCGCATTTCCGGGCACTGGTCATAGGGTGAGACACCCGAAAGGTCGGCTTCCAGCGCCTGAAAATCAAAGGGAATAGTTGTCCATATGTCATCTGCACCCAGCTTGTCTGCAATCCTTTTTTCCTGGCCTTTGCTGTGCACCTTGTTGATGACATACCCCACCTTCCGAATGTGAAGCTGATGCGCAAGCGAGGTTATTTTTTCAGCGGTTTTCAGTGCTCTCAGGCCCGGCTCCATGACAACAAGCAACATTCCGACTGATTCAGCCGTCCCCCTTGTCAGATGTTCGAAACCGGCTTCCATATCCAGAATCACCCATTCATCCCGCTCAACCATGAGGTGTCGCAGAAAAGAACGGAGTAAGGAATTTTCGGGACAATAGCAGCCTCCCAGAGCTTCCTTCAGCTCGCCTGTAACCATCAGTCTCAGCCCCTCTGTCTCAACCGAAAATTTTTCAACAAGGTCATCAACTTTAGGGTTAAGAACAAAATATCCGCCCATCTCCCCTGGCTTCGAACCGGTCCGCTCTTCGATAAGAGCTTTTTTTTCTATCAGGGGCTCGATCCTGCCTGATTTTTCCTCGTCGTAACCAAGCGCACCGGCAAGATTGGCATTCGGATCCGCGTCAATAGCAAGAACTCTTTTGCCTTGACGGGCGAGTTCCCTGGCAAGAAGGGCAGAAAGGGTTGTCTTGCCAACCCCGCCCTTTCCGGTAACAGCAATTTTCATGCACTTCCTCCTCCGGGAATCCTCTTCTGCCGCTCAGGCCCGAGGCTTTATCCAGCTCGATTCCAGACAAAAGAATATCGGGGCAAAAAAGGTCAAATAAACAACTGGATATCGGCATCGGCTGCGTACTCGAGAAACATGGCCGCTCCTCCGAAATCAACACCGTCGATAAAGTCATCTTTTGTAAAACCGAACACGTCCATCGTCATCTGACAGGCGATAAACTTCACACCGCAATCGATACAGAGCTCCCGAAGCTCCTCGATGGTCGCTACCCCCTTGCTTTTGAAGGTCTCTTTCACCATGCTGGTTGCAAGCGTGTCGAATCCCGGAATGTTCCCTGATATGATGTTGGGTACCGGCCAGTTGATGCTCTGGAAATCCTTGCCCCCGAACGGCATTTTCATCGGCATGGCCGGATTGCTGTGGGGAGAGATTTTCGCATCGATCTTTTTATTGAGAAGCGGCAGTCCGTAAAAGGTGAAGAATATCACCACCTCCATATCCATGGCGGCGGCTGCCGAACCGAGGATAAAGGGAGGGTAGGCCCAGTCAAGCGTTCCCTGTGACGCGATAAGCGCCACTTTCTTCTGTGTTTCGCTCATGATAAGGTAATATTGTTTAGGCTTGAGTTATAACTATATAATTATTTAATCATAAAATAATATAAAAAGAAGGAGTCACAAGCAAAAAACATCGGATCAGAATCAGTGTTATCCGGAATGAAGGCATGGAATCACAACAATGCCGCTTGTTCGAGACCTTTTCTTGGGATAATGCCGCCTATTTGCTTATTTGTAAATGTGCATTCTCGAGTTTATCCGCTATAGCAATTGTCAGAAGTAAAAACCATATTTCCCATGAATACACCACACGTTTACAAAAAGATCGAGCTTGTAGGCTCCTCCCAGACAAGCATTGAAGATGCAGTCAACAACGCCGTTGAAAGAGCGGCTGAAACAATCCGCCACATACGCTGGGTCGAGGTTGTTGAAACAAGGTGTCACGTGGAGGAAAACAGGATCGCCTACTGGCAGGTAACAGTCAGACTGGGCTTTACCCTTGAAAATGAGTAGCGACTTGCAGGGGCGGCACTCATTTACCGTCCCTGCGTCGTATATACCTCGATGAATTTGGCTATACTCCTGTCCCATGTGCGTTCCGCATCGTCAGGGAAAAGGCATGCCGGCACTTGCCCTTTGCCTTTATGATAGTCGATGCATTCGCAGCATATCCCTTTCCGGGGACAAGGATCGTAAGTACAGTTGCACCGTTCGAGATTTTCCTCTTTTCTGCACTCCATCGAAATCTCTCAATGATTATTGCTATCACTTGTATCCGTGAACCGCTCCGGGGCAAGCTCCCAGTGCTCGGGTGATAACCAGAAAGTCGAAAGCAGCAATTCACGAATGTGCGAAAACTCTTTGGGAAGCTTGTCGTAAAGCTTTTCAAAAAGCTCCTCGTGCGAAAGCAGTTCTTTTTTCCAGTCCTCACGCTCAACCGCCATCAGTTTTGAAAACTTTTCCGGCGTGAACTCCTCAAGCCCTCCCCACTCCATTGACTCATATTTCGGCATCCACCCGAGAGGACTTTCTACAGCTCCCGCCTTGCCATGTACACGATCAACGATCCATTTCAGCACTCGCATGTTCTCGCCGAAGCCCGGCCAGAGAAAGTCACCGTTTTCGTCTTTCCGGAACCAGTTGACCCCGAATATTCTCGGTGGTTCCTGCAGCAGGCGCCCGACATGGAGCCAATGATTGAAGTAATCGCCCATATGATAACCGCAGAATGGCAGCATGGCAAAAGGATCACGTCGGACATCTCCAATCTTTCCAGCCGCAGCCGCTGTTTTTTCCGAGCCCATGGTTGCAGCAAGATAAACTCCGAAATACCAGTTGGGGGACTGGTAGACAAGAGGCACAAGATCACTGCGGCGCCCTCCGAAAATAAAGGCATCGATCGGTACCCCCGCCGGATTCTCCCAGTCAGGATCAATCGAGGGGCACTGTGACGCGGGAGACGTGAAACGCGCGTTCGGGTGGGCTGCCGGTTTCCCCATATCGGGCGACCAGGGATTACCCTGCCAGTCGATCAACCCGTCGGGTGGGGAATCCGACATCCCTTCCCACCAGACATCACCCTCCGGTGTCAATGCAACATTGGTGAAAATGCAGTTCTCTTTCAGGGTGACCATGGCGTTCGGGTTTGTTTTATCCGATGTACCGGGAGCCACACCGAAAAAACCGTATTCGGGATTGATAGCATGAAGCCTGCCGTTCTCGCCCGGTTTGATCCAGGCAATATCGTCCCCGATAGTTGTTACCTTCCAGCCTTCGAAAGAATCAGGCGGAATGAGCATGGCAAAGTTGGTTTTGCCACACGCGCTTGGAAATGCAGCGGCAACGTAGGTTTTCTCGCCTTCAGGAGATTCGACGCAAAGGATCA
>JAKSDB010000396.1 GCA_022360415.1 Chlorobiales bacterium | reverse complement strand
CTGAGGCTCCTGCCGACGGAATCAGCTGTTTTGCCGCTGATACCTGTATCTATTTCGTCGAAAATCAGGATGGGGAGTTGTGTGTTCTCGGCAAACACGCTTTTCATGGCAAGCATCACCCTTGAAATTTCTCCTCCTGAAGCAGTTCTTGCAAGAGGCTTCGGCGACTCGCCGACGTTGGTGGAAAGAAAGAATTCGACACGGTCATAACCGTTGTCATAAGCGTTATAGCGTTGTTCCCCGATAGAAATATCCCCGTTTTCAGAGGCTTCGTGGCTTAACCTGACGCTGAAAACACCGTGAGGTATGCCAAGGTGCCGAAGCTCACGCGCGATAGCTTCTTCGAGCCTGTCTGCGGTGTCTCGACGTTGGGAAGATAGTGTCGAAGCAAGCTCCGACAACTCCTTTCCGAGAGATGCTATTTCTTCGCTGAGCTGCTCGGCACGGTCGGAAAGGTTGTCTTCAAGGGAAAGTTCGTCAGCGATGGTTTCTTTCAGGTCGATAAGCTCGTCAATAGTTTTCCCATACTTTTTCCCTGCCCTCTGGAGCTGCAACTGGCGTTCCCTCAATGTATCGAGATGCTCGGGATTGAACTCGATGTTTTCCGAGTAATTTCGAACGGTTCGGCTGATCTCTTCCACAAGGCTTTTTGCGCTTTCCGCTTCTTCGAGGTGTACAGAAAAGCTTTTGTCAATGGCTGTCAGACGGGCGAGATGCTGGAAGGCTTCTGAGAGCTGAACAAACGCCGAGCGTTCGTTGTCATAGAGCTGTTCATTGATTGAAGAGCACAAGCTGAAGCGGGTTTCCGAATTTTCATGCAGCGTGATTTCTTCTTCAAGGTCGGCATCTTCACCTTTTTTCAGGTTCAGAGAATCGAGCTCCCTCTGCTGATACTCGAGCATATCCCGTTTTTCTTTTATTCGGTCAGCATCTGCGACAAGACGTTCCAGTTCTTTTCTTCGATGCTTGAGGTGTCCGTAAACGTTCTGGTACGACTTGACAAGGTCGGCATGGCGCCCGAATCCGTCAAGCATCGAAACATGCGTTTCAGGGCGGAGGAGGAACTGGTGCTCATGTTGTCCATGAAGGTCAATAAGCAGGTCGCCAACCTGTTTAAGCACCTGCAAGGTGCAGGGAGAGTCGTTGACAAAGCATCGTGATTGCCCTTTTGCCGAAATCTCTCGTCGCAGTATAAGCTCTTCATCGCAGTCGATAGCGGCTTGTGCGAGAATGGCATGGAGCCGCTCCGTGTTTTCCGGGGCGAGAACGGCCTCGATAATTGCCTTGCTGGAACCCGACCTGACAAGGTCGCTGCTTGCCCTGATGCCGAGAACCTGGTTAAGGGCTCCTATAAGGATCGATTTTCCGGCACCTGTTTCACCTGTGATAATAGTCAGCCCTTTGCAAAACTCAATGGACAGCTCTTCAATCAGGGCGAAGTTTTTGATGTAGAGGTTGGTCAGCATAAACAAAAGATAAAGCTTCAGTCACATGAATAACAAGCGTTATCATCTGACAAGAGCCACTGTCTTTTCAAGTACAACCGTGCCGCTGAACCTGTTGCCGGAGATGGAAACCCTGACCAGGTAGAGACCCGAAAGGGCCGGTGTATTATCTTCGGTCAGACCGTTCCATTCGAAACTTCCTCCCGTACCTGAGGGAAGCCCGCGGGCGAGCGTCTTTACTGTTTGGCCATCACTGTCATAGATGGCAGCCGCCACCTGATAGGCTCCTGCAGGAAGCTTGTAGCGTATCGTGGCTTTTTCGCCATGGCCGTCGGGGTCGGGGGAGAATGTTTGAGGGGCTATCGATAATGAAGGATCCCGGTCCAGCCGGTCTGCAGGGAGATAGATGCTGTTTTTTCTGCCGGGCGTGCCTCCATAGTCACTATCCTGAGAGGATGACCAGCTTTCCGGAGAGTTTGATGACAGCAGGTCGTTGAATTTTTCCAGTGAGCGTCCTTTGGTATTTTTCAGATAAGGATTATGCCACGTGCTGCTGTATGAGACGGAATCGATGACAGTCCCATCAGCATCTTTCAGCGTAACGCAGTCAAAATCGTTGTTCAGGGAAAAGGTTTTCCTCTCCACGATAAATATCCTGACGGCGGGATCGCCGGAGAGGTAATCATAATAACGAATCAGTCTGGAGGTTTCGGGGTCATGGCTTTCTTCGGGCACGATGACACCGTATTGTCCCGGCGCAAGCAGGTTGTCAGCCGCAGGATCTTCCGCAAAATAGTAAGAATACCGTTTACCGCTTGAAGTGGGACAATCCTGGACATACCAACCGTGAAGATCGACAGTCTCTTTTCCAGGATTGTAGATTTCCACAAAATCCGGCTGGTCCTGAAGGCCGTCGTCCTTTATCTGGACGGGCGCGAACAGTATTTCGTTAATAACCGGCAGGGTTTTGTTTTCGATAATTGCTGATGAGCTGTTAATCGATATTTCGTCACTATTTATCTGGCAGCCTGATAAAAAAAACGTAATTGAAAAAAGAGTAAAAAAAAGCCGCATAACATTGCGTATTTACATGTTCCATGTATGTATTGACGAAACTTGATATGGTCTGGTGTGAACAGGCGGACAGGCCCGGAAATTACTTTTCCGGACCATGCCGTTTACTCATCATCTGAGGAAGGGCCCTTTTTAGGGGCGGGTTTGTCTTCCACTGTTTTATTGATTTCTTCTTCAATTTCTGTCTGGGCTTTCCTGAACTCTTTCATGCTCTGTCCAAGACCTCTTGCAAGCTCGGGGAGCTTCTTGGCGCCGAACAATATAAGTATCGCCAGAAAAATGAGTACTACTTCCCAGCCGCCAGGCATACCAAATAAAAACATGTTTCTCTCTCCTGCTGTTTAATGTCACTGTGCGGAGCCTGATTGCTGTCCGCCTGAGGTTAAATATATAACCAATACCTGTGCTTTAAACAAGGTTTTTTGCTTTTTTCATCTATATAGTGATGTAGTTATATATCGCGTTTCGCGATAACAGTTTCTCCCGCAACAGTTTTCTGCCCTTCGGAAACAAGGATCTTCGTCCCTTCCGGTACTATGATATTCAGTCTCGAGCCGAACTTGATCATGCCGAACCTGCTGCCGGCCTGAACGGTATTACCGATTTCAAGATCACAGACAATTCTTCGGGCGACAAATCCGGCGACCTGGGTGAAGAAGACACGGAAACCGTTATTTTCAAGACCGATTTCCATACGTTCGTTGCTGTCCATGCTCTCATGGTCGAATGCCATGAGATATTTGCCCCGGTGATAGGAAAGTTGGTGTATTGTTCCGCTACAGGGTATTCTGTTGACATGGACATTGAAAACGGACATGAAAATGCTGACAAGCGTTGATTCCGGGCCGGTAAAAGGATGGGAAATTTTTTTTATCAGCAAAATCCTGCCGTCCGCGGGAGCAAGAACAGCAAGCGGTTCCTGAGGTATTTTGCGTGCAGGGTCCCGAAAAAAATAGAGGGTAAACAGAAAAAAAAAGGCAGCCGCCAGGGGCAGCAGAATTTTGAAAGCCCCTGGAGTTAACAGCCCTGCGGCAGCAAGAAGCGCAGAGAGGAGGGAGGTTTTAACAAATGTGCCGCGGCTGTAAGGAGAAAACATTTTAAAAGCTGTTGAACTGTTGATCTGTTTTTACGATCCCGAATGGCGCCAGCCTGCGGTGTTGAACTATATGATGTGTTATAAAATACAATACCCTAAACTGAGCGTTTCAACAAATGCTTAATATGAGTAACTTTATAAAAAAAAGTCTTTTATACTGTTCAAAAGATGAGATTATTCGTCACCTGTCGGGTGCAAGAAAAAACTGGTAAAGAACCGCATTTTTTGAAACCCTTCGGAATTGCCGGTCATGCCGCATCTGCTTCGTTACAGGTAACTTGCGGTAGATCACTACAGCGGCATTCCCTGTGCCTTGCATCTGTGGCATGCTCGACAATCGCTCAATTTAGGAATACATTACATAATCTGTTTCATACAAACAGCTATTAAGACTATGCCCCGGGAGCTCAACAGCATCGAACGGAAATTTCTTGAACAGCTTACGGTACGCAAGCTTGTTCTGACCGGAGAGCACGTTCTGGCCGCGGTTTCGAGTGGCCCCGACTCTATGGCCCTCCTTTATCTTCTCTGCGCAATCAGGCCCGTTCTGCATTGCAGGGTAAGTGTTGCGCACTGCAATTTTCAGTTGAGAGGGGAGGAAAGCCGGCTTGACGAGGAGCATGTTCTCCGGGAGGCGGAAAAACTCGGGCTCGACTGTCATGTGCGGAGTTTCGATACACAAAAAGAGGCCGGTGAATGGAAACGTTCGGTAGAGGAGACTGCGAGAATAGAGCGTTACGATTATTTTCATGAACTGATTGAAGAGCACGGTTTCGACAAGATCGCTACAGGGCACCATGTGAATGATAATGCTGAAACCATCCTTTTCAATCTTTTCCGGGGAACGTCGATTCCGGGTTTACGGGGAATCCGTGCGTATCATGGCCACATCATTCGGCCGCTGCTGTTGATGAGGAAAGATGATATTCTGCGCTACATCTCGGATAAAAAGATCGATTACCGGATGGATGCAAGCAATCTCGGAGTCGAGCCGGATCGTAACTTTATCCGGCACAGGATTATTCCCCTCATTGAGCAACGTTTTGAAAACAAGCTGCTGCCTTCGCTGCAGCGTCTTTCGGAACAGGCAGCCGAGCTGGAGGAGTTTCTCGAACTGCATTTTGAACGACTTGTGCAGGAAGACCAGGGGCTTGCATTGAAAGACGACAGGTTGTCGGTACCTTCCCTGTCAGGGTTGACGGTTTTCGAAAGAAAGGAACTGCTCAAACGGGCGGTGCAGGATTGCGGCTGTGAGCCTTCGTCGAGGCTGCTGCAGCAGCTTGTCGATCTTCTTCAGACGCAGCCGGGCCGCAGAGTACAGCTTGCGGCAGGACTCGAGGTGGTGTGGAAAGGGAAGTATCTGCAATTCAGGAGGAAGTCAAAGGGCAAAAATCAAAAGTCAAAAACGGAAGAATAAAATGACGGGGAAGACTGGCTCTGTTGAATTGTTATAACAGGCTTGATAGCTTGTTAG
>JAKSDB010000381.1 GCA_022360415.1 Chlorobiales bacterium | reverse complement strand
TTGCAGAAGTAAAGGGAATTATCGTCGCATTTATGCAATGTTGCTGATCCTTTATTTTATCAATTCCGTCATGTGGGCGCTTGGGACAAAAAATTATGGCACGGCAATCCGTCATCATCTTGTTCCGTACTGGATAATAGTTTTGCTTGGGGCACCTATTGTTTCTGAATATTTGAAAATGCTGTTCGTTTTTGTCAGGAGCAAGTTAACTTTGGTTAAAGACAATCTTATAATTCGACAAAATAGGTGAGTGCTAAAACAAAAGTTGACAATTTTTGTGCCTTCGTTGCGGGGAGGTGGTGCTGAGCGTATCATGGTGATTCTTGCAAACGGTTTCATCCGGCGCGGGATCAGGGTTGATTTGGTTCTTTCAAAAGCTGAAGGCCCTTATCTTGATGATTTGTCAAGTGAGGTAAAGGTTATCGATCTGCGTTCGCGCGGTGTTTTATTCAGCTTGTATGAATTGGTAAAGTATCTGGGGAAAGAACGTCCCTCTGCATTGCTTTCCGCGATGGGCCATACTAATGTTGTTGCCGTTATAGCCGGGATGTTGGCCGGGGGGGCGACAAGAGTCGTCATAAGCGAACGGAATCACTACTCTGTGTCAACTGAAAATGCAAAGAATAATATTGTTCGTAGAAAAATTCTGAACTTTGTCAGGCCCTGGGCTTACTCGCGTGCTGACGGCATTGTTGCGATTTCTTGCGGAGTTGCAGATGATATAGCTGAAAATCTCGGTTTGAACCGATCAGAAATCGATGTGGTGTACAATCCTGCTTTGGCGCCAAATCTTTTGCCATTAAGTTTGCAAAATCCTGACCATCACTGGTTTCGTCAGGACAGTGCCCCGGTAATTCTGGGTACAGGACGTCTCACCCCTCAGAAAGATTTTATAACGCTGATCAAAGCATTTGAAATGGTGTATCAGCAACGTGATGTAAAGCTGCTGATACTTGGCGAGGGTCATTTGAGGGGTGAAATTGAAGCCATGATCAAAAAAATGGGGTTGCAAAATGTCGTTGAGCTCGTCGGTTATGTACGCAATCCCTATTCGTATATGCGCAATGCCGCTTTATTTGTGCTATCGTCGCGCTGGGAGGGTTTTGGAAACGTGATTGTTGAGTCCATGGCTTGCGGGACCCCTGTCGTTTCAACCGATTGCCCCAGTGGCCCTGCGGAGATACTCGAGAACGGCAAATGGGGGCGTCTGGTTCCCGTAGGTGATAAAACCGCACTGGCTTCAGCAATACTCACGACACTCGATGAAGCAAAGCATCCTGATGTTGTAGAGCGTTCAAGGGATTTCAGTGTGGAAAAGGGCGTGGATGGATATTTTAATGTTTTATTCCCGGGTTAGATGTATGAAGTTAGGTACTGATAGAGAGTGCGCCCCGAGGGTGGCCCATATTGTGACAAGTTTGAACCAGGGGGGCGCTCAATCCATGCTTGTTAAGTTGCTGTCTGCGCGTCGTGAAGGTTCGATATGCATGTCGTTTCCCTGACGGACGAGGGTTGATACGGTCAGGATATAAGACGTATGGAAATGTCGTTGCATTGTCTGGGCATGGAACGGGGGGTGTTGAATCCCCTGCTGTTTTTCCGTCTTTCGAGAGTTCTCGGCGAAATCATGCCGGATGTGACACAGGCTTGGATGTATCATGGCAATCTGGCGGCAAGCATCGCTGCATTGTCTGGAAAAGGTTCTATACCGGTTATCTGGAACGTTCGCCATTCACTCTATGATGCCCGGCTCGAGAAAAAACAAACAAGAATGGCGATCCGTGCAGGGAGGATGCTTGCTTTCCAGCCCGATAAAATTATTTACAACAGTGCGCTAGCGGGCAGGCAGCATGAAGGCGCAGGGTTCCCGCAAAGCAAGTCGGTAGTGATTCCGAATGGTGTCGACATGAATCTTTTTCGCCCCTCGGAAGAGGTGAAAGAAAAGATTTGCAGAGAAATTGGTATAGCGGAAGACGCTCTGGTTGTCGGGCATGTTGCCCGGTTTCACCCCATGATGGAGCCACATTTCTGGGGGGATTTTCTCCGTAACGGCATGAAAATCGATGAGTATGAAAACCTTTTTGCTGGAGCGACCAAGGAACACAAAGCGGTGGTAGATGCCTCGACAAGTTATTTTTACCTGCAGGGTGCACTGACGCAGATTCTCGAGTACAATCAGGATGCAAAGTTTATCGTCATGTTGAGAAACCCGGTTGATCTGGTATACTCATTGCACTCGGAGTTGCTTTATCGTGGGATTGAAAATATTTCGGATTTCACAAAGGCATGGAGCCTTCAAAAAACGCGAAAAGTCGGGCGGAATATTCCTTTGTCATGCAAACAACCCATGCAGTTGCAATATTACGAACGAGCCCTTCTGGGAAATGCATTGCAGAACCTTGTAGAGATGGCGGGCAAAGAAAATGTGCACTGGATATTTCTTGACGACATTAAAGCAGATGCAAGGCGGTGTTACACGAATGTTTTATCTTTCTTGAAAATCGATGATGACGGCCGTCAGGATTTTCCAGTATTGAACCGGTCTAAACGGCATCGGTTCTCGTTGCTGAACAGATTCCTCGGAACTCTCAGTATATGGCGTGCCCGGATAGGATTGCGGGGGATGGGGGCTAGAACCGCACTAAATCGTTATGCTAAGGTTGAAGCCGAACGATCTCAATTGACTGCTGAATTCAGGTGGAAATTATACGACTCGTTTATTGATGATATTTTTCTGCTGCAGCGGATAACAGGGAGAAATCTCGATCACTGGGCCCCCGATAGCGATAAAAGTGTAAAGGTTTGATGCAAAAAGAGGCTGACTGTTTGAATTTGCTGGGTACGGCAAAATCCTGGAAAGTTTCCGTTGTCATCCCTTCTTACGGGCGCCATGAAGAGGTTCTTCGAGCGGTCATGAGCGCTCTGGGCCAGAGGCTGCCGCCGATGGAGGTGATCGTTTCCAATGACGGCCCGGATCCGGATAAAAGGAATATACTGAAGAACCTGGAAGATGAACGGATCAGGTATGTAGAAGCGCCTCGCAAAGGCAGTGCAGCTGCAACCAGAAATTTTGGTATTAAGCATGCAAAGGGAGACTGGATCGCATTGCTTGATGACGATGATGTATGGTTGCCCGAAAAGCTTGAAATGCAATTTCTGGAACTTGAAAAACGGGGAGCGAACAAAGCTATTCTTGCAGGTGTCGAGAACGTGTATTTCAAGGACAGATTGATCATGCAGCGGCCAAAGAGGGTGCAGACGTCAGGGGATGGCTCGTTATTTGATTATCTGTTTTCCGGGTCGGGGGGAATTAATACGTCCACAATTGTAGCGCCAACATCCCTTTTTCTGAATTACCCGTTTAACGAGCATGTTCAACCGCATGAAGATTGGGAGTGGTTGCTTAACGCGGGGAAGGGTCTTCCTTTCATTGTGACCGGCAATATCGTCTGCCGGCGATGGCTGCAGCCCGTTCAAGGGTTGAGCCATTCAGGCGGCTTTACTTATTCATGGGACTGGTACTTGCGGAACCGTGATCTTATCCCTCCCGCAAATCGCGCGTTTTTCATAAGCAAGATTCTCTTTTCCAAGGCTGCAGTTGACAGGAAATACAGCGCCATGCCGCTCTTGTTTAGAGAATTAAAGTCCATACATGCCTTGACGCCCGCCAATACAGCGCATTTGTTGCAGTCATTACTTTTTCCTCCCGGTCTCCGCCGCTGGCTTCGCCACATTATTTCAAAGATAAAACGATAGTCATGCGCAAACCTGATTTTTTTATTATCGGTGCTCCAAAATGCGGAACAACCTCTCTTTCACGATGGCTTGAAGAGCACCCGCAGATTTTCATGTCACCGATCAAAGAACCGCACTACTACAGCACAGACCTTGGCAATCGAACGGTGAAATCAGCAAAACAATATGCCAAGTTGTTTCAAAACGCGAAGGAATATCATAAAGCGGTTGGAGAAGCTTCGACATGGTACTTGTATTCGAAAGAGGCCGTCGCGAATATAGAACGTACAAATCCCGGGGCAAAATACATCGTGATGACCAGGGAGCCGGCTGATATGGCATACTCGCTGTATCTCCACAATTTCCGGGTTACCTATGAGAACGAGAGAACCTTTGAGGCAGCATGGCGGCTCCAGGAAATCCGGGCTGCCGGCAATTCGATACCACGTTCATGTCCTGAGCCGGATATGCTGAAGTATTATTCGGCATGTGCTCTTGGTAGTCTCCTGCAGGTCCTGCTCGATAAAGTTCCGCAGAAGAGGATATTGCTTTTATCTCTCGAAGATGTGAGTAAAGATCCTGCCGGACATTATCGGTGCGTCTTGCAGTTTCTGGACGTTGAAGACGATAACCGGAGCAGTTTTCCTGTTGCCAATGCGTCCCGGCAGTACCGTTCACGTCTGTTCCAGAAGATCCTGAAAGCGGGAGCAAAAGCGCGGCAGGCTCTGGGGATCATGCGGGGGCTTCAACTGGCCAAGCTGAACGAACGGAATATCTTCAAGCCATCATTACCTGAAGACTTCCTCGAGGAGATTAATGAGACTTTCAGCAAAGAACGAAAATTATTGGCAAGTCTGAAAGCTGAATTAATGCAACGAGTACAAGAGAAATGAACAGACTGTTTCAGCGTGATCGCGATTCTCTTTTTGTTGCCTTTACAACCGCAGAGCGGGGTGCCATAGTGGTGTTTATCTTGGCGGTTGCTGTTGCGGTCGGTGCAGTTACTTTTTTGAGGGGTACAGGTGGTCAGACAGTTGTTTACGGCGCGTTTTTATTGTATCTGGCTATCCTCACACTTCCGTTTATCATGCCCTGGTTCCGTCCTGGTGTGTTTCATCCTCTGGTGTTCTATGTCATATGGAACTGTTTAAAAGACCTTGTAACCGGAAAGGCGATCCTTGCGGCTACCGGACTCCCTTTTCACAAGGCTTTGATGGGGTTTTCCCAACAGCAGCTCAATAACTTATTGGCGGAGTCCTATGTGCTCGAGGCTATTGCTTTGCTTTCGTTGTACATGGGCTATCTGATGACCCCTCCACTGCACGTACGGTTACTTCCGAATCCGGAACCCCGCGCAGTGAGAGTAAAGAGTATTTTCTGGGTTTCCGTTTCTGCTATCGGGCTCATAGTCCTCTGTTTCTATGCCGGAGGGTTTACAGAGGTGCTCATGCAGCGGGGTATCGAGCAAAGTGGAAGAATAAGTGCCAGCATAGGCAGCCATTGGCACTGGGTCGCAGGCATTGGTATTGTATCTGTCATCCTATGGATAGCATATGATACAAATGCGACCCGAAAGCCGATCTTCTGGATTACTGCGATTTTCGCTCTGTTTATTAAGTTTGCGGCTTCAGGATCACGCGGTGGGGTAATATTGCCTTTGATTATGATTGGATCGATATGGATACTTTACAGGCGTAAGATACCGTATAAAGTCATAATAATCGGGGCGGTAATGGCGGTAACGATGGTTGGGATGCTTAAAAATTTCCGATCTGAGACTCAGAAAAACAATGAATTGAAGGAGGTCAGTATAGCTTTTGCACCAACAGAGTGGATAAGTAACGCTCTTGAAGAACTAAGATCAAGATCGGGTTCCAATAGCGGTTTGCTGGCTATTCTTGGCAAGGTGCCTGAAGAGGTAGGTTATCTGTACGGGGAGTCATATTTATCCTTACCCTATGTTTTTTTGCCGACAGCCATATTCGGCGAAAAGCCCCCAGCAGCAGGGAGGCTCACTGCACAAAGAATCTATAATCGGACTAACACGGCGATCCCTCCCGGAGGGGTTGGAGAAGCATATTGGAATTTTTCCTACTTGGGCGTTGTGTTGATATATTTTTTGTATGGTGTTTTTCTGCGTGTGATTCAATCGGTATTTCGTGGCAATCATCACAACGCCATTCTACTTGTGATATACATGTATATTCTGCTGGTGTTTCAACCTTTTACACCTTCACTGTACGACTTTTTTCAAGGAATAATTCCCGCAATTCTGATTTGGGTCACGTTTATCATGAACCCTTCATGGATTGCCCGGAAATTAACGTCAGAAAAGATGATGCACTCCTGAAGACAGGGGTTTGAAAGAGAAGACCCTAACTTGTTTCTTATGCGTTCTATAAAGCTAATGTGTTATATGCCAACTCCGGAAGGGCTTACTGGAGCACCACGTCGTTTACTCAACCTGTGCAGCATCTTAAAGGATTTCAATATCGAAGCGGTCGTAGTATCGGTACCGGATAGCATGCTAATCAAAGAAGCTGATGCAGCGGGGCTGCAAACCGTCATTTTCCCTTTACATCCAGTATTGAAGATCCGGGAAAAGAAATTGCTGAAGGGGCCCGTGTTACTGAAAAGCAGGGCATATCTGGCTGTTTTGTTTCAGAATATTCAATTCCTGAGATTATCTATGTCGAGTCAAGCAGATGCTGTCTGGATCAGGGGAAGCAAAGGGATTGCATTTGCAGGTTTAGGAGCTTTCCTCAGCAGAAAACCCATTATCTGGGACATTGATTACGAGCTGGAATCGAAAGGGCTTATACGTTTGCTTCATTTTTTCGGGCTATGGTGCTCAAAGGCGGTTATTTTGCAATACAGCAAGGCATCTGAAAATATTTTCACACTTCGCCTTGCATTGAAATATAAAGACAAGTTTTGTTCTCTTATTCCAGGTATAGCTTTTGATAAGCTGGATGCATCTAAGTCTGTTCTTTTTCAGGATCGTGAAAGGACTGTTAATTACAGGTTTGTTATGTTGCAAGTAGGTACTCTCTGTGAAAGGAAAAATCAGCTTTTTACAATTGATGCACTTCGCGTCGCTGTAAAAAATGGGCTGGGCAATAATTGGATTTTATGGTTTGCTGGTACCATTGGCTCTTATACATGGATAAGAGATTATGTGCGGGATCATGGTCTCGAAAACAATATTCAGTTCCTGGGCTGGCGTAGCGATGTTATTGAGCTTATGAGTAAATCAAACCTGTTGCTAATGCCATCAAAAGATGAGGGAGTTCCCAATGCTGTTCAGGAGGCCATGTATATGGGGTTGCCGGTAATAGGGAGTGATGTTGGAGGGATTCCGGAGATTATAGAAAATGATGTGACCGGTTGGGTTCTTCCATGCGATGCCCCTGAAAAATGGGCGGAAAAGATGACCTGGTGCAAGGAGAACCCAGCCGAGTGTATTCGCATAGGCAATAATGCTTCCCGATATGCATCAGATCATTTCAGCCCAGCTCATTGGGGAGGGAAATATGCCGCTATTATGAGAAGTGTTATAAAAAAAGAGCGGTTTGATAACAAGTCCGTCAGTTCTTGATTTCCTTGTCCAGGAGCTATCTATATGGTAATATATATAGTTATCTATCAATAAAAGATACATGTTTGCGATAAGAGAGTGGTATGGAAAATAAGTATGGAGAGCAATCTGCGCAAGTTGATGTACCCTGTTTTTCCGCGGGAAAAGTTATTCCAAAAATAATCCATCAGACCTATTATCGAAAAAAACTGCCATCAGAACTGGACAAGATTGTACAGGAACTTCGTGAAAATAATCCAGGTTGGGAATACAGGTTTTACGACGATCAAGACATCGAAGGATATATTTCACAAAACTACGGCGACAAAATCCTGGGTTATTATCATCGTATAAACAATGTATACGGGGCTGCCAGAGCAGATTTGTTTCGCTATCTCCTTATGTACAAGGAAGGTGGAGTTTATCTTGATATCAAAAGTACCATAGCCAAGCCACTTGACGAAATTCTTGCAGCGGAGGATCAGTTTCTTCTTTGCGGATGGGATAATCATAAAGTACACAAAGAACTTCAGGTCATCGATGGTGGCGAATATCAGCAATGGCATATCATATGTGCCCCCGGATCCCCGTTTCTGCGTGCTGTTATTTGTGCTGTACTTGCAAATATCGATAGTTACAAACCATGGCGGCAAGGGGTGGGGAAAATAGGGGTATTGCGCGTTACAGGGCCTATAGCGTATACGCTTGCCATCGCCCCATTATTGTCGAAATATCCCTACAGGTACGAGCGTACAAACAAAGCCTTCGCTCTCGTATATTCGGCGACACGGAAGTCTCATAAAAAGATTTATAAGAAACATTACTCGAAGCAGACCGCTACTATCATAAGACTGGATGGTATGAATGCTTTTTTGGGTCAATTATATTCATTGTACAGAAAAATAAGGAATTTATTGAAAAAATTTGTTCCAAAAAATATTAGAAAGTTTATAAGCGATATGATGTGATTTATATATATACAAGAATGAGAGTTTTGACTTCTGTATGACCTTTCTTGGCTTTTTTTCTGATTTGTATTTGCATCACTGTTTCTTTGTTTCGATTTCTGGAATAGACAAAAATAGAAGGCGTTTAGTCGAATGGTTGAGATGATTGAAGAGGTTAATTGTATAATCTCGGATGATTATGTGCCTTTAAAAGTTTGATGCGCAATGTTTATTGCTTTTCGGTAATCAATACTATTGATATATAATGGCGTAAAAAGAAGGGTATGGAAGGCTTTAATGCGGGAACTTTGGCCGGTTTTTAGTGATGCTTATAAGTTTCACCTTGCCGCTATGGTATCGTTCATTCCGGGAGGATACGCTATTACTCGTTATATTCTGGTCTCTTCTTTTTTTGTATCAGGCGGTTGCCCTGATCAATGCTTTTTATGCAAAAACGTATGGGGCAGGAGTCGATGCGCTGACATTTTATGAAAATGCTTCAGCATTGGCATCTTCAGGTGATTTTCAACTATTGTATGGACATGGATCCAGTGTCTATGAAAACTATCTTGGTGTGCTATATTCCCTGTTCGGCTCCTCTCTGTTTCTTGCCTCTGAACTTCCTGTCTTGGCTTTTTCGTTCGCATCTATATATCTCATATAGATATCCCGGATCACAGGATTGTTTTTGTATCGGCGCTGGATTATGTTTTTTTTCGGGATGCTACCGACCATGTGGCTGCTAAGTTCTGTTCCTATGAGAGAGGCTTACGAGTACCTGTTTTTTATGCTGACGGTGTATTTCGGTATTAAAATGCATGCTGAAAAAGATCTTCGTTACTATCCGATAGTTTTGTTGCTTGCTTTCTGTATGAGCCTGTTTCACAAGGGTCTGGTATTGTTTATGGTACCGCTCGTTGTGATACTTACATTGTTGCATTTTGACAGTAGAGGTCCTGCCAGGATTATTCCCGGTAACTCTCGGAAATACCGCTTTTCTCTTTACACTTTGCTGTTCGTCCTTGTTGTCTTCTCTGTTCTCATCATTGCACAATACCCTCATCTTTTTCATGAAACCCAGAGAGAGGTTTTCTCCGGTGAAATATTTAGGTATATCGAGGAATACAGGGAAGGGAAGCTTGATTACCGTGCGGCTTACGGGCTTCAACTGAGTTATGATAATCCGCTGTTACTTGCAGGCTCATTTTTCCAGATAGTGTTTTATTATTTTCTGTATCCTTTCCCCTGGGAGGTTGAGAACGGGAAAGATATCTACGCGGTAATGGAGATAGCATGGCGACTTGTTCTTATCATTTCTGCTTCTGTTCTTGTTTGCAGAAGTAAAGGGAATTATCGTCGCATTTATGCAATGTTGCTGATCCTTTATTTTATCAATTCCGTCATGTGGGCGCTTGGGACAAAAAATTATGGCACGGCAATCCGTCATCATCTTGTTCCGTACTGGATAATAGT
>JAKSDB010000003.1 GCA_022360415.1 Chlorobiales bacterium | reverse complement strand
GTTACAGCAGGGATGATCCCTTCGATCAACGCGATGATGGGAGTAGGCCTGGTGTTTATTCCGGGTATGATGTCCGGTCAGATCCTTGCCGGAGCTGATCCCCTGCAGGCGATTCGTTATCAGATCATCATCATGCTTATGCTGATCGGCTCAACCGCGACAACATCAATTATTACAATTCTGATTGTCAGGAAACGCTGCTTCGGCAGGGGAGAGGAACTGCTGCTGTCAACAGGCAGGCAGTGAGTGACAAGTAACGAATGACGAGAAAGAACGCCAACTGCCAACTACCTACTGGCTGCTTTCTTCCCCAGTCCTTTGCTTATAGCGATAATGCCGATTCCTCCGGCTATCATTGCAAGACAGAGCAATTGCCCCATCGATAGTTGCATGAAAACAAGGCCGAGATGCGCGTCGGGTTCACGGTAAAATTCAATAAAGAAGCGGACGACGCCGTAACCAATGAGATAAAGCCCCGAGAGAAAACCCGGGTAAGGTGCTCTTTTGCGTAACGCCCAGAGTATGACGAACAGAAATATTCCTTCGAAGAAAGCTTCATAAAGCTGTGAAGGATGCCGGAGAGAGTCTCCGGGCGCCATAGGAAAATACATGCCTACAGCAGCGTCGGTGACACGGCCGTAGAGCTCACCGTTGATGAAGTTGCCGAGGCGTCCGAACATGTAGCCCAGGGGCACCGATACGATGAAAAGATCGATGGTTTTCAGAAAAGGCTTGTTCTGATTTCTGGTGAAAAGCCATACCGCGATAAAAACACCGATAGCGCCGCCGTGATAAGACATGCCGGAGATGCCTGAAAAACTACAGCTTCCGCCGGAAAAACTGAAAGGAATGATCGAACCGAGGGGATTGGCAATAAACTCGGGGAAACTGTAAAAAAGGAGATACCCCAGGCGGCCTCCAAGCATAACCCCTACAATCGCCCATGTGAGAACGTCTCCTGTAAAGGCGGGAGAGTAGTCCAGTTTTTCGCTCCTGATCCTGTAACGGGTCAGCAGATACACCACACCAAAGGCAACGATGTACATCATGCCGTACCACCTGACAGGGAAATTACCCACAGTAAAAATGACTGGGTCCATTCGGGAGGGAAGCGTTTGCCACCAGAGGATAAAATTTTCCATAGCCTTGATTTTATTATTCTGCACAAAAAAGCCCTGTGCATGTTTTTTTGCATCTCAAATGCTTGAATCAGTAAGAAATATAGCTATATTAAAGCTTTGCGTTTTTTTCTTTTTCAATTTCATACCGTTTAACAAAAAAATACGAATAGAATGGCAAAGATACTTGAAGGTTCGGCTATGAAGTTTTTCGACAAGTGGGGCATTCCGGTGCCGAACTATGTTGTAGTCATGGATCCGGACAGGCTTGCTCAGCTTGGGGAGGCAAACAAGTGGCTGAGGGAATCCAAACTTGTTGTCAAGGCTCATGAAGCTATCGGCGGAAGGTACAAACTTGGCCTTGTGAAGCTTGGCCTTAACCTTGAAGAGGCTGTTGTGGCTGCCCGTGAAATGATCGGCAAAAAGGTCGGCTCAGCTGAAATTCGCCAGGTAATCGTTGCCGAGATGCTCGATCACGACGAAGAATATTATATGTCGATGGCCGGTAACAAAAATGGTGCGGAACTGCTTGTTTCCAAAAAAGGTGGTGTCGATATCGAGGATAACTGGGACACGGTTAAACGTATCCAGATTCCTGTCGATGAGGCTCCTTCCATTGAAGACTTGACTGCGCTTGCGAAAGAGGCTGGTTTTGAAGGGGAAATTGCCGAGCGTGTTGGAAAGATTGCTTCAAGACTGGTTCTCTGTTTCGACAACGAAGACGCACAGTCCATCGAGATCAATCCTCTTGTCATACGCAAAAGCGATATGCGGTTTGCCGCACTTGACGCCGTGATGAATGTTGATTGGGATGCACGGTTCCGCCATCCTGACTGGGATTTCAAGCCGGTATCGGAAATCGGACGTCCCTATACTGAGGCTGAGCAGCAGATGATGGAACTCGATTCAAGGATCAAGGGCTCGGTAAAATTCGTTGAAGTTCCCGGTGGGGAAGTGGCTCTTTTGACTGCTGGCGGCGGCGCTTCTGTATTCTATGCCGATGCTGTAGTCGCCCGTGGCGGTACAATAGCAAACTATGCCGAATATTCCGGCGCGCCGCCTGACTGGGCTGTTGAGGCTTTGACCGAAACGCTTTGCCAGCTTCCGAATATCAAGCATATCATAGTCGGCGGAGCTATCGCAAACTTTACCGATGTGAAAGCTACATTCGGAGGTATTATCAACGGTCTGCGTGAGAGCAGGGAAAACGGCTTTCTAAAAGGGGTTAAAATCTGGGTTCGCCGTGGAGGCCCGAACGAAGCCGAAGGACTTGCCGCGATCAGCAAACTCAAGGACGAAGGTTTTGACATCCATGTTTATGACCGAAACATGCCGATGACCGATATCGTCGATCTGGCTCTGAATTCCTGATAGGCGGTATCGTATAAAAAATAAATAGCACTCAAAACTCATTAAACCGGATAATAACTGTGAGCATTGTAATCAATAAAGAGACACGCGCTGTTATCATTGGTGGAGCAGCCGGCGTAAATGCGGCAAGAAAAATGGCCGAGTTCGACTTTCTTGTAAAACGTCCTCTGACTATTCAGGCGTTTGTTTACCCTCCTGAAGAAGGTCAGCAGAAAGAGATCTTCCTTGGAGGCGAACTGAAAAACATTAAAGTTTATTCCACACTTGAGGAAGCGCTTGCCAATAACCCGCAGATCAACACTGCGCTGGTCTACCTCGGCGCATCACGAGCAACCAAGGCAACACAGGAAGCGCTCGAGTCGGAGCATATCAAACTTGTTTCGGTCATTACCGAAGGTGTTCCTGAAAAAGACGCCAAAAAACTTCGCATTCTTGCTGAGCAAAAAGGCAAGATACTCAACGGACCATCTTCCATCGGTATCATGTCGGCAGGAGAATGCCGTCTTGGTGTTATCGGCGGTGAATACAAGAACCTGAAGCTCTGCAATCTTTACAGGCCGGGGTCTTTCGGTGTTCTTACCAAATCCGGCGGTCTTTCCAATGAGGCAATGTGGCTCTGTGCCCAGAACGGTAACGGTATTACTTCCGCCGTAGCTGTCGGGGGAGACGCCTATCCCGGTACCGACTTTGTCACCTATCTCGAAATGTTCGAGAAAGATCCCGATACCAAGGCTGTGGTCATTATCGGTGAGGTCGGCGGATCACTCGAGGAAGAGGCCGCAGAGTGGCTTGCAGCGGAAAAACGCCGCATCAGGGTTGTCGCTGCTATCGGTGGCACCTGCCAGGAGGTTCTTCCCCAGGGTATGAAGTTCGGGCATGCCGGCGCAAAAGAAGGGAAAAAAGGCGCGGGATCGGCCCGTTCCAAAATGAACGCACTGAGAGAAGCCGGTGCAGTTGTTCCTGACACGTTCGGCGGTTTAAGCAAGGCGATCAAGCAGGTTTATGACGAGCTTCTGGCAGACGGCACGATCGCTCCGGAAGAACCGATTGCCGATGAGCTGCTGCCTGAACTGCCTCCAAAGGTTCAGAAAGTTATAAAAGAAGGGGAGGTGATCGTCGAGCCTCTCATCCGTACAACCATTTCGGATGACCGTGGCGAAGAGCCGCATTATCAGGGATACGCTGCTTCAGATCTGTGTGAAAAAGGCTACGGCATCGAAGATGTTATCGGTCTGCTCTGGAACAAGAAACTCCCTACAAAGGAAGAAACCGAGATCATCAGACGAATCATCATGATCTCTGCTGACCATGGCCCTGCTGTTTCGGGTGCATATGGAGCTATTCTCGGTGCCTGTGCCGGAATCGACATGCCCCAGGCAGTTTCTGCCGGTATGACCATGATCGGCCCCCGTTTCGGTGGTGCAGTTACAAATGCAGGTAAATACTTCCAGATGGGTGCGAAAGACTTCCCGAACGACATTCCGGGTTTCCTTGCCTGGATGAAGAAGAACGTCGGTCCTGTTCCGGGTATCGGTCACCGTGTCAAGAGCTTGAAGAATCCTGACAAGCGAGTCAAATATCTGGTATCCTACGTGAAAAACGAAACTTCGTTGCATACGCCATGCCTCGACTACGCGCTTGAAGTCGAGAAAGTGACCACAGCGAAAAAGAATAACCTTATCCTGAACGTTGACGGCACCATGGGCGCTATTCTGATGGACCTCGGTTTCCCGATCCATTCGCTGAACGGCTTCTTCGTGCTGGCCCGTACTATCGGCATGATCGGCCACTGGATCGATCAGAACGAGCAGAACGCACGCCTGATCAGGCTCTACGACTACCTCATCAACTATGCGGTTGAAGACGAAAGGGAAGTGCCTGAGAAGAAATAACGCGTAAGTACGATAAGTAGTTAGAATCGAAAGCCCGGCTGTGTATTGTTGTACTCTGCCGGGTTTGCCTTTTTTGAAGGCGCCCTTATTTTCAGCCAAGACTTAGCGTACGGATGGTTGCCTCAGCAGGGAAGACAGCCTGAAAGCCTGTTTCAGCACGGTGCTCAGTATGCTATCCCCGTCGAAGGCGTCGTCAAGCGCACCACGCTTGATCATTTCGAAGAGAATCTTTGACAACGATGTTTTTCTCTTGGCATACACCAAAATATTTTCCATTTCTCTTGGTGTTATATGGGGATGCTTCCATACGAGCGTATTGCAGTTCCAGTCCGCCCAATTCCAGTTAATGATCCTGGTTCTGTACTCTTTGAACATCTTGCTGCCCGGAAGAGGGGTGACGATCTGGAATTGGTAGAAAGTGGCTTGCAGCGATGATAAATAATCGATTTCCGCCTTCAGGGATTCACAAGTATCACTCT
>JAKSDB010000080.1 GCA_022360415.1 Chlorobiales bacterium | reverse complement strand
GCGTATGTTCCGAACTGGTTAACATTTCTTTTTGATCTTCTGGTTGGGGTTTTTGCCGCGATCCTCTTTTTTGTTGTTACCTCCCCCGGTGTTCAGCTTAATCCTGATTTCAATATTCCTCTGTACTCAATCGTAATCTTTTTCACTGTCGTAGCAGGATATGTGTTCAGTTACAGTAACAAGAGGGGGCAAATTGCCCTGGGAAAAAATACCGCAATGCAGGCTCTTGCCGGAAGCATTGCGCATGAGATGCGTAATCCTCTCGGACAGGTACGGTACAATCTCGAAGCCATAGAGCAAAACCTGCCGGGTTACCGCCCCGGAAGACCGTCTGCACCGATTAATGATTATACTCTCGACAGTTTGTATGCACATGTTGCACAGAGCAAAGTGGCGGTAAAACGGGGTTCACAGGTTATTACCATGATCCTTGACGAGGTAAGAGAAAAGCCCATAGACAAAAGCAGTTTTATCTATTCTTCGGCTGCAGTCATGACGCAAAAGGCAATAGATGAGTATGGCTTTGACTCCCGTGAAGAACGGGAGAAAATCGTGTTTGACCGGAAAGAGGGGTTTACATTCAGGATCGATGAGACGATGTATGTGTTTGTGCTGTTCAATCTCATTATGAACGCGTTGTATTTTCTCAAATCCTATCCTGAGTCAAACATCTACATTACCCTCGAAAAAGGTGAGCAATTCAACAGGGTGAAAGTCAAGGACACCGGTCCCGGAATCCCCTCGGAAAATCTTGACAAGCTTTTTGATGCCTATTTTACATCGGGCAAAAAAGGGGGGACAGGTCTTGGCCTCGCCTACTGCAAGCGGATCATGCAGGCTTTCGGAGGAGACATAACCTGTAATTCAGTCGTCGGGGAGTTCACTGAATTTGTTCTTACGTTTCCTGTGATTTCCAGCGAAGAGCTGCTGAAAAGCCGTGACGAACTTATTACCGAGAACAAGCCGCTTTTCAAAAATAAACGTATTCTCGTTGTCGATGACGAACAAGCGGACAGAGCTTCTGTAAGAGAAACTCTTACAGCACTTGATGCGGAGGTTGAGGAGGCTGGAGATGGAATGGAGGCGTTACAGAAGCTTTCGGAAACCCGGTGTGATCTCGTTATCATGAATCTCAAAATGCCTCGTATGAATGGTTACGAGGCGGTGGAAAAAATAAGAAAAGGTGAAGCCGGCAGCGAAGAAAACGCTGTTATTCCGATTGTGGCCTATACGGCCGGGCCATACTATATTGCGCGCGGCAAGACAAAAAAAGCCGGGATGCAGGGATTGATCACGAAACCATGCCTGGAGTCCGAGCTTGTCAGGCAGCTTGCTGCCATTTTCCGGGACTTTCAAAGGCATTCTTTGCAAGACCTTAAAGGCAAATCACTTCTGATCGCCGACGATTCTTCTTTCAACCGTGTTGCGCTCAAGACCGTTCTTGAAAAACAGGGCATCGTAACCGACGAAGCTGTTGACGGGATCGATGTGCTGAAAAAGCTTGAAAACGGCTCGTTCGATCTCGTCCTGATGGACATCAAAATGCCGCTGGAAGATGGTATACAGGCAACCAATCGCATTCGCCGATCCAACGACCCGGGTTTGTCGTCCACGCCCGTGATCGGGATCAGCGGCGACTCGGATGAGGGTTCGATACAGGAAGCTATGCGCGCGGGCATGAATGATTATCTTGTCAAGCCTGTCGATACAAGGGTGTTGCTGATGAAAATCAGCCAATGGATGCGGTAATTGTTTTATATTGTCGGGATTACCACTCGAATCGGAACACTATTCAAATCGAAGCAGCAATTGTCATTTTTTTTGAAAAAGTTTGGTGGCCGCTCCAGTGCATCATCCGGCACGGAAGAGGTTCCCGGGAAAGACATTTCACCGGTACTGGGAAGGCTCGGGCCGTGGACCAAAGGGCAGAGATTTGTGGACGCCGACCCTCAGTATTCGGATGTTATAAAAGGTCTTCCATCCGGTGAGGCTACTTCAATGCGATTGTCGGAAACTCCCGGTACGCTCTCTGTTACCGGAGAACGGCCTTGTGTTTTCGGTTATCCGGGAACGCTTGACTATAATATGCCTGCAGTAACGGAGCTTTCAGGTACGGCAAGAATACTCATTGATCTCGGTTACAGCGGAGTGGAAGAGGAGGCGCGCGGGATCGCTCATGATGTCTTGAACAGGACTTATGGTTTGCGTATATCCTATCTTTCGATGAGAAGCTACCCGCTCATTCGCCTGCAGATAAGCTTTTACAGTTTTTTGCAGGAGCCTTTGCATCTTGAAGTGCTCTCGGATATTCTTGACCTTGACGTTCAGGATTTTTTCAGGGCCTTGTATGAAAACGGCAAGTACGAGCTGTCGGTTCATGTTACACGAAAGCATCTTGGGTCGGTATTTTCTTCCGTAAGTGAAAAAGAACGAAATGATGTGTACCGGGGTATTTCGGGAGTTGTTTCTCGCCTGGAGGCTATAGAGCCTTCGGAGCGTGACATGAAAAATGCAGTCAGGGACTGTGAACGACGACACCCTCTGGGTGAGGGGATGTAAAACCATGACTGGTGATATTGACATCGCTCTCAAGCTTGCTGAGGAGGCAGGGAACCTGATCCTCTCCTATTATCGGAGCGAATCTCTCAAGGTTGATGCCAAAAGAGATGATACGCCTGT